>NZ_BTRL01000028.1:0-129050 GCF_054771475.1 Bacillus sp. MN7755 | reverse complement strand
TCCAGGGATTGCAGGAGCAACACTTTTAAAGAAAAATTAAAAGAAGAGGGGGACAAGCCCCTCTTTTTTGTTTACAATATAGAAATGCTATATATGAATAGAGGTAGGGATGTTATGAGTAAGTTTACAGTAGCTTCTAATGGTTCATTAGAAACGACATTAAGAGGAGTAGAAGTATTATCAACACCACTTTTAAATAAAGGGGTCGCTTTCACGCAAGAAGAGAGAGAAGAATTAGGTTTAAAAGGGTTATTACCGCCAGCAGTTTTAACATTAGAAGAACAAGCACGCCGAGCATACGAACAATTTTGTTCTCAGCCGGATGATTTATTAAAGAATGTATACTTAACAGCGTTACATGATCGAAATGAAGTATTATTTTATCGTATTTTAACAGATCATTTACGTGAAATGTTACCAATCGTATATACACCAACTGTCGGTGTAGCAATTCAAAGATATAGTCATGAATATCGTAAACCACGTGGTGTGTATTTATCAATTAACGATCCGTCAGGTATTGAAGAAGCATTTGCCAATATTGGTGCAACAGCAGAAAATATCGATTTAGTCGTTGTAACAGATGGAGAAGGTATATTAGGAATTGGTGACTGGGGCGTTGGTGGTATTAACATCGCAATCGGAAAATTAGCTGTTTATACGGCCGCAGTTGGAATCGATCCTAGTCGTGTATTACCGGTAATTTTAGATGTAGGTACAAATCGCGAAGAATTATTAAATAATCCATTTTATATTGGAAATCGTCACCCTCGTATAACAGGGGAAGCTTATGATGAATTTATTGATACATTTGTTCAAGCGGTAAATAAACAATTCCCGAAAGCACTCTTACATTGGGAAGATTTCAGTTCTCGTAACGCACGAAAAATTTTAGATAAATACCGCCATGACGTGTGTACATTTAATGATGATATTCAAGGAACAGGTGCAGTTTCACTTGCTGCTGTATTATCAGCAGTAAAAGCTTCTGGTGTACCGTTAAGCGAACACCGTGTTGTTGTGTTTGGTGCTGGTACGGCTGGAATCGGTATCGCAGATCAAGTTAGAGATGCGATGGTCCGCGTAGGCGTATCAGAAGAAGAATCATATAAGCGATTCTGGTGTATTGATCGTAACGGGTTAGTTACAGATAACATGGAAGATCTTCTTGATTTCCAAATTCCGTATGCAAGAAAAGAAGCGGAAGTAAGTGAGTGGAAGCAAAATGATGTAATCGGACTTGCGGAAGTTGTGAAGCATGTGAAACCGACAATTTTAATTGGTACATCAACTGTTGCAGGCGCATTTAAAGAAGAGATTATAAAAGAAATGGCTTCTCACGTAGAAAGACCAATCATTTTACCAATGTCGAATCCGACGCCACTTGCTGAAGCAAAACCAGCTGATTTAATCCAGTGGACAGAAGGAAGAGCATTAGTTGCTACGGGAAGTCCTTTTGAACCAGTTACATACAACGGGGTAACGTATGTGATTGGACAATCAAATAATGCACTTATTTTCCCAGGGCTAGGCCTTGGAACAATTGTAGTACGTGCAAGCGTTATGACGGATGGCATGTTCGCAGCAGCAGCTGAAGCAGTTGCAAGCATGGTAGATACAAGTCAGCCAGGAGCACCTATTTTGCCAGAAGTTGAAGAGTTACGTAATATCTCGGAAATGGTTGCAATTGAAGTAGCGAAAGTTGCCGTTGCGGAAGGTGTTGCTAGAGAGAACTTAAGTGATAACGATATTAAGATTGCAGTGAAAGAAGCAATATGGGAACCAGAGTATCGCCAAATAAAAGCGGTAGAAAAGGTTAGAATATAGAAATAAAGCCCGTTTATAAATAATAAGCGGGCTTTCACTTTTATTACTGAAAAAAGAGTATAGGAAGTGGCACCTTTGAATTGGAATGAATTATGGAAGAAAGATATATCCCTTTTAATTATATTAATGGTTGTTGTTCCGATTGCTGGAGAGCTTAATTTTCATCCTTTTAATGATATGTTTCGCGTTAGCTTTGGGACGCCATTATTCTTCTTTTTATTACTATTTTTAAGAAGAATACCAGCAGCTGCTGCAGGTATTCTTGTCGGTATATGTGTCGTTTTATTCCGTGTATGTCTTGACTGGATCATGCAAGGTTCATTTCATATGACAGAATCATTTTATTTGCGCTATCCTGTGTTCTTTTATTATTTTATTTATGGAAGTCTTTTTTCGCTTTGTAGGGTGAATAAGTTTCATCAGAATCCGATTGTTATTGGGTGCCTTGGGATTACAATTGAAATTATCGCAAGTATGTCAGAACTAGCGATATATCATATGGTAGTGCTCGGTACAACGATAACAGTTTCTGAAGTGAATAAGTTAATTATTATTGCTATTTTTCGTAGTTTCTTTGCGCTTGGTTTTTTAAATATGATGAATTTGTATGAAACGAAATTAAAAGAATCACAAGTTCGAAAAGAAAATGAAAAAATGTTAATGCACCTTTCAAATTTATATGTAGAATCAGTTCATTTGAAAAAAACGTTACAAAATGCAGAATTGATTACACAAGAAGCATATGAACTATATCGAAATTTACAGGCAGACGACGATTCCAGTAGTAAAACAGCATTGAAAATAGCAGGAGAAGTGCACGAAATTAAAAAGGATAATCAAAGGATTTTTGCAGGATTATCTAAACTGTTATTAGATAAAAATGTGGCTGAGTATGTAGAAGGACATGAACTTACAGAAATGATTGTAAGAATAAATGAAAAGTATGCTGAAATGTTAGAGAAAGATATACGTTTTTCTAAACATATAGAAGGTGAGCACGCCGCATATCACGTATATACAGTGCTATCAATCTTTAATAACTTAGTTGCCAATGCAGTTGAAGCAATTGAAGATAGAGGTCTTATTCATATTAAGTTATATAAACGGGATCAACATGTAACCTTTGAAGTAGTTGACGATGGCCCTGGTATTGCACAAAAGTATAAGAAATTAGTATTTAAGCCCGGGTTTACTTCAAAGTATGATCAAACGGGAACACCGTCCACAGGTATTGGACTTTCTTACATACACGAAATGGTAACAGAGCTTGGCGGAGAAGTAAGGTTAGAAGACAATGAAACTGGAAAAGGGTGTAAGTTTGTCGTTTGTTTACCGGAGTGTAGTTTAAAGCGGGAAGGGGAATAGATTTGTTTTATTATATTGTAGATGATGATGAAGTTTTCCGTTCAATGCTTTCGCAAATTATTGAGGATGGTGATCTTGGGGAAGTAATTGGAGAGTCGGAAGATGGAGCGTTTATTGAAGCAGAACAGCTAAATTATAAAAAAGTGGATATTTTATTTATTGATTTATTAATGCCGATGAGAGACGGCATTGAAACAGTTCGCCAAATAGCGTCTTCATTCACTGGGAAAATTATTATGATTTCCCAAGTGGAATCGAAACAACTCATTGGTGAGGCGTATACACTTGGGGTGGAATATTATATTACGAAACCACTAAATAAAATAGAAGTAGTATCTGTTGTACGAAAAGTGATAGAGCGTATTCGTTTGGAACGTTCTATATATGACATTCAAAAATCATTAAATAATGTATTTCAGTGGGAAAAGCCGCAAATGCGTAGTGAAACAGTGCAAGAAGGAAAAAAGATATCAGATTCAGGACGCTTTTTACTATCAGAACTCGGTATTGCGGGAGAGAACGGAAGTAAAGATTTACTTAGTATGCTGGAATATTTATATGGACAAGAAAAGGCGCAAATATTTGAATTTGGATTTCCTGCGTTAAAAGATATCTTTCACCAAATCACATTAAAAAAATTAGATCATATAGCTTCGGATGCAGATATAGAGAAGGAGAAAAAAGCATCTGAACAACGTGTAAGAAGAGCGATTTATCAATCATTGAATCATTTAGCTTCCCTCGGACTAACAGACTTTTCAAATCCGAAATTTGAAAGCTATGCTCCAAAGTTTTTTGATTTCACTGTAGTTAGAAAACGGATGACAGAAATGACAAAGGATGAAATAGCAACTTCTGGCCACATACGAATTAATACGAAAAAATTTATTCAAGTGTTGTATTTTGAGGCGAAAAGGTTGATGGAGATAGAGTGAAAAGGTGCTTATAAAAAAGCATCTTTTTTTGTTCAATCAACATTTTATATTTTCTCGTGGAGCATGTAAAATGTTAAGTAAGAGAAAATGGTTTTACATTAAGGAAGTGTCAAAACAATGAGTTTTACATTAAATAAATCGATTATTAAAGAAGTATGCGGAGAGACCTCATATAAAAGAGGCGAAGCTTATTATAAAGCAAATAAAGTAATCGTGAATCATTATGATGAAAATAAAGAAATTTGCGAGGCGACGGTAAAAGGGAACGAGGATTTCCATGTTACAGTAGAAAAAGCTAAAAAAGGTGATGTAGTTGCGAGATGCAGTTGTCCTTCATTAGCGTCTTTTCAAACGTACTGTCAACATGTTGCAGCCGTATTAATACAAATCAACTATAATCAGCAAACAGGTGGAATGGGCTCTGTTAGTAGCAGAAATGATCAATTAACAAACGGGATGTTTCAGCTGTTTGCAGACAAACCACTGAGACCAAAAAGTAAACAACATCGTTTTGATACACGTGAAATAGTAGATGTGGAGTTTATATGTTCACCAGTAGCGACGAAAAGTGGTGGGGCTCTTCTTGGAATTCAATTGAAACTTGCCAAAGTGTATTTCATAAATCATATTAGAGAATTTCTTTCTAAAGTGGAGAAAAGAGAAACTTTTCATTGTTCCAATGAATTTACATACACGCCAGATGTACACAGTTTTAAACAAGAAACAGACGCGATTATACAACAACTCATTAAAATATATCATAACGAAAAAATGTATGAAGATGCACTAGAAGTACATGCGAAACAAGATGAAAGTATGATATTTATACCGCCAGCTTCGTGGAATGATATGCTCTCTTCACTTTCTAAAGTTGAACATGTACAGCTGAAACAAAATGAGCAACTGTTTCATGGCTTACAAATTTCAAAAGGTTTATTGCCATTACATTTTGAGTTCACGAAAGGGAATAATGGCGGGTTTACACTTCATATAGCTGGCCTAAATCGTGTTCAAGTTATGGAGATGTATAACAACGCTCTTTACGATGGGAAATTATATCATTTACCTATGGAAGATTGTATGCGACTTATTGAACTACAAAAGATGATGAGTCGCTCAAATAGCAATCAGTTTTATATTCCTGAAACTAAGATGGAACATTTCGTAGCGAAAGTTGTCCCTGGATTAATGAAACTTGGAACGGTACGCATTGATGAAGTAATATCAGATCGGGTTGAAACGCCTTCGCTAAAAGCGAAATTGTATTTAGATCGCGTGAAAAATCGTTTGTTAGCAGGTCTCGAATTCCATTATGGAAATGTCATGATTAATCCGCTAGAAGAGGACGGACAGCCGTCTGTTTTTAATCGTGATGAGAAAAAGGAAAAAGAAATTTTAGACATTATGAGTGAAAGTGCCTTCGCGAAAACAGAAGGTGGTTATTTTATACATAATGAAGAGGCTGAGTATAACTTTTTATATCATGTCGTTCCAACGTTAAAAGGTTTAGTTGATATTTATGCGACGACAGCAATCAAATTACGAATTCATAAAGGGGATACAGCTCCTCTTATTAGGGTGAGAAGAAAAGAAAGAATTGATTGGTTGTCATTTCGTTTTGATATAAAAGGAATACCGGAAGCGGAAATTAAAGGTGTATTAGTCGCTCTTGAAGAGAAACGCAAATATTACCGATTAGCGAATGGTTCTTTATTATCACTAGAGAGCAAAGAATTTAATGAAATTAATCAGTTTGTAAAAGAATCAGGTATTCGAAAAGAATTTTTACATGGGGAAGAAGTGAATGTTCCACTTATTCGGAGTGTGAAATGGATGAACGGACTTCACGAAGGTAATGTTTTAAGTTTAGATGAGTCTGTTCAAGATTTAGTAGAAAGCATTCAAAACCCGAAAAAATTAAAGTTTACAGTGCCGCAAACTTTAAATGCTGTAATGAGAGAGTATCAAGTATACGGATTCGAGTGGATGAAAACACTTGCATATTACCGTTTTGGCGGTATTTTAGCAGATGATATGGGACTTGGAAAAACGCTGCAAAGTATTGCTTATATAGATTCTGTGTTGCCGGAAATTCGAGAAAAGAAACTACCTATATTAGTCGTTTCTCCATCGTCTCTAGTTTACAACTGGTTAAGCGAGTTGAAAAAATTCGCGCCGCATATTAGAGCAGTTATTGCAGATGGAAATCAAGCGGAAAGACGAAAAATCTTAAAAGACATAGCGGAATTTGATGTCGTAATTACGTCATATCCATTACTGAGAAGAGATATAAGATCGTATGCGAGGCCGTTTCATACACTATTTCTTGATGAAGCACAGGCGTTTAAAAATCCTACAACGCAAACTGCAAAAGCAGTGAAAACAATTCAAGCTGAATATCGTTTCGGACTAACGGGAACGCCTGTAGAAAATTCATTAGAAGAGCTATGGTCTATCTTTCATGTCGTATTTCCAGAATTATTACCAGGAAGAAAAGAATTCGGTGATTTAAGGCGTGAAGATATTGCGAAGCGCGTAAAACCTTTCGTATTAAGACGATTAAAAGGGGATGTATTACAGGAGCTTCCAGATAAAATAGAACATTTACAGTCATCGGAATTATTACCAGATCAAAAGAGACTATATGCTGCTTATTTAGCGAAATTAAGGGAAGAAACGTTAAAGCATTTAGACAAAGATACGTTACGTAAAAATAAAATTAGAATTTTAGCTGGTTTAACGAGATTGCGACAAATTTGTAATCATCCTGCTTTATTCGTTGATGATTACAAGGGGAGCTCAGCTAAATTTGAACAACTGCTAGAAATACTAGAGGAATGCAGAAGTACTGGTAAGAGAATTTTAATCTTTTCTCAATTTACGAAGATGCTGTCCATTATTGGTCGTGAGTTAAATCGTCAAGCGATTCCATACTTTTATTTAGACGGAAATACACCTTCGCAAGAACGAGTAGAGCTATGTAATCGATTTAACGAAGGAGAAGGGGATCTATTTCTCATTTCATTAAAAGCTGGTGGTACGGGTCTTAACTTAACGGGTGCCGATACGGTTATTTTATACGATTTATGGTGGAATCCAGCTGTTGAACAACAAGCGGCAGATCGGGCATATCGAATGGGACAAAAAAATACAGTACAAGTTATTAAATTAGTAGCACACGGAACAATTGAGGAAAAAATGCATGAACTGCAAGAGAGTAAGAAAAATTTAATTGCTGAAGTGATTGAGCCGGGAGAAGAGAAATTATCATCCATCACGGAGGAAGAAATTCGAGATATTTTAATGATTTAATATAAAAAGCTATGCCTTCAAACGTATGAGGGCATAGCTTTTCTGTTGTAATAATTATATTTTGTTTTGTACAAAGTAAAGAAATCAAATGTTATTTAGATTATTTCTTTGTACCTTTACTTTTGTATGGCTTTGCAGCTTGCTTTTTCTTTGCGCTTGATTGCCAACGGTTCCACCCTTTACTTCCTGTACCTTGTCCTACACCTTTTTTCGGTTTTGCTTTCGTTTTACTCATATGATCACTCCGTTATATAAAAATCTAATTTGATAATAGTCAATGATTTAGAAAATACTCTTTATAAATGACTATGTTTGCTTTAAGTAAAAAAAACTGCTTGAATGCTATAGTATATCATGAATTTGTAAGTAAACTGAAAGGAATTACAAAGAAAATGAAAATAATACGAAATACTGCGGATTCTATATTTCGAACAATTACATTAATTGTTGTATATACGTTAGTTTCAGTTAGTGAGACAGTGTTTGGAATGTCTAGGCAAAAGAAATAAAGAAGTTATATTGGAAACAATCAATAAAGCCATAAAATAAAGAATTGAAAAATATTTTAAAACTTTTTGTTGACTTTCTTTGTTTTTTGTATAGAATAATCATTAATAAAATGTTTCAGAGATGTGACAACAAAACGACTATGAAAGGACGAGTAGTAGTAGGACGTAGTCTAAGCGAGTCAGGGGTGGTGTGAGCCTGATACGAAGCCTATTATGAAGAACCTCCTGGAGTTGCTAACCGAAATCCTTTATAGGAAAGTAGACTTGGCCGGGAACTTCGCCGTTACAAGAAGAACAGTATCGAGATATTTCATCTCCGTATTGTATAAGTGAGCAACCTCTGTTGCTAATTTGGGTGGTACCGCGGAACCAAAGCCTTTCGTCCCAGTTTTTTGGGAAAGAAGGGCTTTTTTTGTTGGCTTCTTTTCACAACATCCAAACATTTTAGGAGGAAACCACCATGTATCAATCATTAATGACAGTAAGAGAGACTCAAATCGCAATTAAGGAAGTTAAAACATTTTTCGAGGATCAATTAGCAAAACGCCTTGAACTATTCCGCGTATCTGCACCATTATTCGTAACGAAAAAGTCAGGGTTAAACGATCACTTAAACGGTGTAGAACGTCCAATTGAATTTGATATGTTACATTCAGGAGAAGAATTAGAAATTGTTCATTCACTAGCGAAGTGGAAAAGATTCGCATTACATGAATACGGATATGAAGCTGGTGAAGGTTTATATACAAACATGAACGCAATCCGTCGTGATGAAGAACTTGATGCAACACATTCCATTTACGTTGACCAATGGGATTGGGAAAAAATCGTTCAAAAAGAATGGCGTACTGTAGATTACTTACAACAAACAGTACAAACAATTTATGGAATATTCAAAGATTTAGAAGATCACTTATTTGAAAAATATCCGTTCCTTGGAAAGTATTTACCAGAAGAAATCGTGTTCGTTACTTCTCAAGAACTAGAAGATAAATATCCAGAATTAACACCGAAAGATCGTGAACATGCAATTGCGAAAGAACACGGTGCAGTTTTCATTATCGGAATTGGTGATGCACTTCGTTCAGGTGAAAAGCATGACGGACGCGCAGCTGATTATGATGATTGGAAATTAAACGGTGATATTCTATTCTGGCACCCAGTACTACAAGCTTCGTTCGAATTATCATCAATGGGAATTCGTGTTGATAGTAAATCACTTGATGAGCAGTTAACGAAAACTGGTGATGACTTTAAACGTGAGTATGATTTCCATAAAGGTATATTAGAAGATGTACTACCATTAACAATTGGTGGTGGTATTGGACAATCAAGAATGTGCATGTACTTCTTACGTAAAGCACATATCGGTGAAGTGCAATCTTCTGTATGGCCTGATGATTTACGTGAAGCTTGCAAGAAAGAAAACATTCATCTGTTTTAATTAATATAAATGTGAGGGAGAGTAGCTTGAAAATAGAGTTACTCTCCCTTTTTTATTGTGTAAACTAGTGGTTTGCAGTGGGTGTTACTAATGGTTTCTTTCTTTTTTATCTCCTTTTATGTAATAATTTGTTAAAGGAGGGGACGTTATGAGCTTAGGAGAACAGTTAAAAAAACTACGAGAGTCAAAGGGATTTTCACAAGAGGATGTTGCTAAAAAGATTGGTGTGACGAGGCAAGCGGTGTATAAAGCGGGGTAAGTGGAAAATGATAAAAGTTGTCCTGATATTGATAATTTAATTTTACTGAGCGAAATGTACAATGTTACGATAGATGAGTTAATAAAAGGGAATCAAAGCTTTAAAGAGAAAATACATATTGATGAAGAAGATGAGGGTTTTGAGAAAGGGAATGAATTTAGTTTTTATATTGGATGTAGTTTGCTAATTTTAAGTGCTTTCATTGATTATGAAGGAGTTCAAGAGATTTTATTAGGAATTGCACTATTCATGATGGTATTTTACTCGGATGTGAAGAAAGTTATTTTGAATGAATATAGATCGTTTTTTCAAGGAAAAGAGCGAAAAGATATATGATGAAAAGTGAACAGAGTCAGTTATATTTCCTAGGAAAAGGTAAAGTGAATAATTAAATTGTTTCATAATGATTTTAGAATGTTAGTGATATGTTAAAGAACTGTTTGGATAGAGACTTGAAATCTATGTGTAAAATGATAATACATTTTTAAAAGCTCAAACAAGCATAACCACGTTCTAGAGTGAGGACGTGGTTAAAAATATAGTGGTTTCATTTATAATGAATTTCTGTTGGTATATCTAACGATTTTTGGAAATATCACTTACTTGTTACCGAGTTCTTCCGCTAAACCGATTAAAATGCCTTCGGTTCCCCGAATGTAACAGAGACGATACGAGTTCTCGTACTGAACTACTTCGCCAACGAGCTGAGCACCATGTTTAGTAAGTCTGGATACCATTTCGTCAATGTCTTCAACGGTGAACATGACGCGTAAATAACCGAGGGCGTTTACAGGAGCTGTCCGGTGATCTGCTATAGTAGGCGGGGTGAGAAATCGCGAAAGTTCAATTCGGCTATGGCCATCTGGCGTAACCATCATAGCAATCTCTACGCACTGAGAACCGAGTCCTGTTACACGACCAGCCCATTCACCTTCGACAGTTGCTCTACCTTCGAGTTTCAAACCAATCTCCTCGAAGAAAGAGATGGCGTTATCAAGAGATTCTACAACGATGCTGATATTATCCATTCTGAGTAATTTGTTGTTTGTCATTGTCTTTATCTCCTTATATGTAAAAGTGTATTATCTAACCATCTACATAATTATACTATTAAAAAGTTATAAACTCCTTCCGAACAAAAAACAGCTTGTCACAGTATAGGGAAATGTGACAAGCTATTTTTAAGTGTGCTATATAGTATCTTGTTAACAAACAATACCGCGACTTCCCCGCAAAATATTTCTACTCTGTATGCCATTAAAGGGTCCGATTGTTGTATAGAATGAAGTGTATTATTTAAATGATAAATATATTTCTTATTACTCTATATAATGCAAACAGCTTTCTATTTATATAGGAAGGAAATAGATTCATATAATTTGTTTTAAGTTTTACGAGTGAAAATTAACTCATCTGCACTAAAGGCTCAATTTTCGTCATAAATGATTGGTGCAGCGCCTCGACACCTGTTACTAAGTGAAGGCGATCAATAACGACAGACACTTTAATTTCTGATGTACTTACCATTTTAATATGAATATCTTCTTCTTTTAAAGTAGTGAACATATTCGCAGCAACACCAGGATTAGAGACCATACCAGATCCTACAATTGATACTTTTGCTAAATGATTTTCATATTCTACTGATTCATAGTGAAGTGCCTCTTTGTTTTGTTCCAATACTGCTAAAGTCTCTCTTAAATCATTAGAGTGGATGGAGAAGGAGAGATGAACAGTTCCTTCATTTGTAATACTTTGAATGATGATATCTACATTAATATGTGCCGCTGCTAATGTAGAGAAAACAGTTGAAAGCGAGCCTTGTTCCAATCCTTTCACTGTGATACGTGTAATATTATCTTCAAATGCAATACCTTTAACGATTGATTGTTGTTCCATGTTACATTCTCCTTTTACAATTGTTCCATTTTCTTGTTCCATACTTGAGCGAACTTCTAAAATGACATTATGATTTTTAGCAAACTCAACAGCACGCGGGTGTAATACACCAGCACCGAGGTTTGCAAGTTCTAACATTTCGTCATAAGAAATTTCATCTAATTTATAAGCATCTTTTACAACTCGTGGATCCGTCGTATATACGCCGGTCACATCTGTGTAAATATCACATTTTTTTGCGTTCAGTGCAGCAGCTAATGCAACAGCAGTTGTATCAGAACCACCTCGTCCAAGCGTTGTAATTTCAAAATCTTCACTGACTCCTTGGAAACCAGCTACAATAACAATCGTGCCTTTAGTAAGATAAGACTGAATTCGATCCGTATTAATTTCAGTAATCCGTGCACTACTATGTACAGATTCTGTCGTAATACCAGCTTGCCATCCTGTTAATGAAATCGCGTTATAACCTTTTGCTTGTAATGCCATCGTTAATAATGAAATAGTCACTTGCTCTCCTGTTGATAGAAGCATATCCATTTCGCGTTTACTCGGATTTTCTGTAATAGCGTTAGCAAGTGCTACAAGTTCATCTGTACTTTTTCCCATTGCCGAAACGACAGTGACGATACTATGTCCTCGTTCATATTCTTCAATAATTAAATTTGCTACATGTTGAATGCGCTCAACGCTTCCGACAGAAGTGCCACCAAATTTTTGTACAATCGTTTCCATTACGAATTCCTTCTTTCATCCATTTTTAAGAATAGATTAGGACATATATAAATCCCAATATTCCTGTAGTTACCAGAGAAAAAACAAAAAACACCATCTCAAATAAGTGAGGATGGTGCTGTTACAGGAAAAGGGAAACAGAAAACGGAGCTAATAAAAAAACCGCCAAAAAAGGAATACCATAAAAATGATATCTCTTTTTTGTAGATAGCTCTTCATACGTACACGTCTGTACATATGACAGTTCTGTTTCTATTCGAAAACAGCCCCAATCGATATATGCAGAGAAATGTATCGATTTCGGCAATACTTCCTTTCATCTAATTTCCTAGACATCTCTGTGTCTCCATTAGAATACTCATAAGTATCGCAACCTCTATCTCACGTTTTAGGCGAGAGTGTTTGATTTATGAAGTTGTTGGTAACATTTGTTTTATAATAATTTAAATTTTTCGTGGAATCAAGTGTTTTATATATATTTTAAAAATTCTTTCTATTTACAAGAAAGTTTGTGAAAAATGTAGCAAAATAAATTTATTACATGTACATTAACATTATAGTGCATTGGAGGTGGAAGAATGCAGAGGAAAAAGCCTATTTATGTTTCGGCAGAAATGAACACAACGATGGAGAAATTATGGGAATACACGCAAGATCCGGATTTACATACTGAGTGGGATGCTCGCTTTACTGAAATTTCATATTTAGAGAAAGTAGATGGAGAACCGCAGAAGTTTTTATATAAAACAAAAATCGGATTTGGACTTGAAATAGCTGGGGAAGGGGAATCGATAGGTGAAATAAGAAAAGAAACAGGTGAAAGAATTTCTTCTTTAAAATTTTGGACAGACAATCAATTATCACTTATACAAATTGGGCGTGGTTATTGGAAGTATACACCGCTTAAAAAATACATTCATTTTGAGACGCAATATGATTATGATACAAGGTATGGTCGTCTAGGCAATGTAATAGATTTCTATATTTTTCGGCCGTTATTAGGTTGGGCAACTGCTTGGAGTTTTGATGCTTTAAAATTATGGTTAGAAAAAGGACTTCATCCTAGGTTGCTAATGAGAAGAACGATGACATATTGGATCGTATGTTTTTTATTTGCACTTGTATGGATGTATCAAGGAATAGTGCCGAAACTAGTGTTTACTCATTCAGAAGAAGTAAAAATGCTATCTGTGATGATTGGTTCAACTGCACATAGTATTTTTGTACTTAAAATAATTGGAATACTAGAAATTATTTTTGGTATCATATGGCTGTTACCATTTCCAAAACGAAAAGTATTTATAGTACATATTTTTATGTTAGTAGCCTTAACGATAGCGGCAGGCTTTACGAATATCGCAAGCTTTACAGAGCCGTTTAATCCAATTACATTAAACGTTCTACTAATGGGGTTATCGATTGTCGGTTATATAAATAGTTTTGATTTACCAAGTGCAAAAAATTGCAAGAGGAAGAGAAAGGGATAGTGTATGGCTAATATTTATGAAAGACTATTAGGAGATTCTTATAAAAAACTTCATCCAAAATTACAGAAACGCTATGAGATTACAGAAGAAAATAGCTTTACTGGAGAAGGAAAGATGGATGAAATTTACGGTGGTTCTTTTTTTGTAAAATTAATATTAAAAATTGCATCGAAGTTTCGAATGTTTTTCTCTGAGAGAGGTAAGGAAGTGCCATTTACAATACATAATACCGCTGAGCGTGATGAACATGGACATGAACTTGTGCGGTGGAATCGTACTTTTTATTTTCATAATAAGAAAAGATATTTTAATGCGGTAATGAAAATTGATGAAAATGAAATTGTAGATTATTTTGGTGAACCACATATACTCGTCTCTACATTGAATTTTCATATTGATGAGTTAGGGGCAATGCATATTTCTTCGAAGAAACAATGGTTTTATATGTTTGGAAGAAAAATCTCTTTACCGAAACTTTTATACGGAGAGGCAAAAATTGTTGAAAGTTATGATGACGAATTACAATGTTTTCGAATTCATGTACAAGTACGAAATCCGTTAATTGGTTCGCTATTTTCATATAAGGGAACGTTTGTGGAAAGGAAATAAACGATATGAGAAATATAATATTTGGTCTTGCTTGTTATATTATTTTTCTAATATGTGAGTGGTCAAATGTAAATCCAGTTGAAGCAATTATTTTATTATCTATTTTGTTATTTATACCGATGTCATTTTGCATTATTGATAAGAAAATAAGAAATGGATCGTATGTACTCTTTTATAAATTTGTATCGATTTTATATCCAATCGCAGCAATTAGTGCAATGCTGGCTTTCGTAACAAATCACTTTTTCTTTGCGCTACTTTGGTTTGTATACACAGGAATTGTTGCGTTATTTGGTATAAATAGATTACTAGAAAGAGGATGGAAACCGTTAGAAGAGACAGCTATCGATAGTGCGTTTATTTATTTGTTTTTAGGTGGTTTCTGGTTTTTTGCTTCTGTAGCAAAACTCTCGATTATGCAGTTTACTTCTGACATTGTTTTACTCACAGCTGCACACTTTCATTATTCGGCGTTTCTATTGCCATTATCAGCTGGTTTAATAGGGCGGAAGAGAGAAAAGAGCAGTAAAGTATATGATGCGATTATGTCTATCATTGTCATTTCACCTATGACAGTTGCGATTGGAATTACGTACTCAAGGGTATTTGAATTTTTTGCAGTGTGCCTATATTTATGTGCGATTTATGGGTATGGGATTTATGTTTGGCGCACGAAATTTAATGCTATCAGCGCAAAAATCCTCCTAGTCATATCGTCTAGTACACTCATGGTAACAATTATGTTTTCACTTATATACTCGTATGGGAATTTGAAACATGTAATGACGAT
Source organism: Bacillus sp. MN7755 (assembly GCF_054771475.1). NCBI lineage: Bacteria > Bacillati > Bacillota > Bacilli > Caryophanales > Bacillaceae > Bacillus > Bacillus sp. MN7755. Next base: position 113,879 of record NZ_BTRL01000028.1, on the reverse strand, counting down.
TACAATTGCTCAAATGGTTTGGATTCACGGTGTTGTTAACGGAATTGGAGTAGCATTACCGGCATTTGTCGGCTGGATGATTGAAAAGAGTGCTCCGAATTATAAATACTACGGGAAACCAATGAGCAGGTTAAGAGGAAATGTGAAAATTGGTGAGGTGTTTTTACATAGTAGAAATTTAGTAGAAAGTAAGGAATACACAGGTTTAGTTGATAATATGAAGGATTTTCATAGTGAGGCATTTGACACGGACAAGATTCCTGTAAGTATTATTCGTTTTTATGAAAATACAAAAGAGTATGAGTTACAAGCGCATATTAAATGGACTCGTTGGTTTCGCCCCTTTGCATTTTGTTATGAGAAAATGAGTAAGCGTGTAGGACAAATACATTTAGGAATGGGCGACAAGTGGGAAACGATGCATGGTTCTATCCTAGGGGTAATAGATGAGAAGGATGGAAGAGAGAATGTAAGGGCTTGGCTAAGAAAGAATGAAGCAGGAGAGTCTATTTTTGCAGCTCTTTACTCAAAACATACATATAAGAATGAGACGTACATGAATATCGGATTACCTTTACCATATTCGAATATGACGGGGGTTTTGAAATTATGTAATAGGAGTAATGATTTAATTATTACTAGTAAGCTGAGAAGAAATGGTAAGGGAGATGAGGGGATTTATTTACACACTCGCTACTTTACAATCCGTTTACCGTTAGCAGAGACATTTATTATTAAAGAGGGCGCAAATCAAATATTAGAAGCTAACCATAAAATGTGGATATTCGGAATCAAGTTTTTAGAAATTGATTATGAGATTAAGAGATTAGAGGAGAAGTAAGAAAAGCTTGGAGAGATTCCAAGCTTTTTATGTATGGGTAATGGTCATAGCAACTTGTTTATCTAAGTCATTGTCCCAAACACGTTGAATTTCAAACGTACCTTTTTCAAAAAATAATGGGAATCTTTCTTTAAACCAATCTTGCATAGGGAGATTTAGTGCTGTATCGATTGGTACCCATAATAATTCGCCTTCAGGAGGATTCAAAAGGAGTTCACCTTCAACTGAATCTGTCCAATAGTTAAATACCATATATCGAACATTTTCTTTCGGGTTTACGTATTCATCTAATCCCTTAAAAATTAAATTTGAAACAAGTAATCCAGTTTCTTCTTCTACTTCTCGCTTAGCAGCTTGAACGATACTTTCTGGAAAATCCACTTTACCGCCAGGAGCGATGTAACCAGGGAAGCCTAGATGATTGGGGCGCTGTATTAGCAATACGTCGTTATTTCGCTGAATCATACTCATTGTATACATACGGTGTTCTATATCTTTCCAATTCTTGCTCATATGAATCTCTCCTCTTATAAAACCTTATAGTTTTTAACTATAGTTACTTATGACAAAAAATACAATAATAATACAAAATTATACAAATTTCAATTGACTATTACTAATTTTCAGAACTATAATTAGTCTGTTATATAAATACATTGTACTTGAGAGGGGAATATGTTCTATGAAAAATAGAATAATTGCAGCAGGAATAATTGCAGTTAGTATATTATCTTATTCATCTAGTAGTTTCGCACAAACAAAAAAATTTCCAGATGTCCCAGCTAAACATTGGGCAGAAGATTCTATTTACTATTTAGTAGATAAGGGTGCAGTTACGGGTAATGATAAAGGAATGTTTGAGCCAGGAAAAGAAATCACTCGTGCAGAAGCCGCTACAATGATGGCTAAAATCTTAAACTTACCAATCGATACAAATGCTAAACCATCCTACGCTGATTCTCAAAAACATTGGGCTACTCCAATAATCGCAGCAGTAGAAAAAGCTGGTGTTGTTAAAGGTACAGGCAATGGATTTGAGCCAGATGGAAAAATCGACCGCGTTTCAATGGCATCTCTTATTGTAGAAGCTTACAAATTAGAGTCTAAAGTAAACGGTACTCCAGCAACTAAATTCAAAGATTTAGAAACATTAAACTGGGGTAAAGAAAAAGCTAACATCCTAGTTGAATTAGGAATCTCTGTTGGTACTGGTGATAAATGGGAACCTAAAAAAATTCTAACTAAAGCAGAAGCCGCTCAATTTATTAAAAATGCAGATTCCCTTAAAATAGGTAACCCTTTATTAGAAAAGGTAGTTATTATTGATCCTGGTCATGGAGGATTTGATCCAGGGAATCCAGGGCAAGGTGTAGAGGAAAGTAAAATTGTATTTGATACATCTTTAAGATTACAGAAGTTGCTAGAAAAAAATACACCTTTAAGACCTTTGTTAACACGTGAAGAGAACGGAAATCCAGGAAGTAACAAAAATGAATCTCTTGCGAATCGAGTGAAATTTGGTCAAGAGAACAATGCAGATATATTTGTAAGCATTCATGCAAATTCTTCTGAAAATCATGATGGTCATGGAACGGAAACATATTATTATAAAAAATCCAAGCGTGGAGAAGAGACACAGATTGAAAAGGATAGTGAAGTATTAGCGAAGAAAATTCAAACACGAGTAGTAGAAGCACTACATACAAGAGATAGAAATATAAAAGACAATCACTCACTTTATGTAGTAAATAATAATACAGTACCAGCAGTTTTAACAGAGCTTGCTTTTATTGATAATAATATAGATAATGGTAAATTAGCTACTGAATCAGGAAGACAAATTGCTGCTGAGGCAGTTTATGCTGGGATTTTAGATTATTATGAGTGGAAAGGTTTCGATGTTGCAAAATATCGTTTAGCTAAATAACAATGCTGATTGCTAAGCCCATCGTCTACATAGAGGTGGGCTTTTTTTGTGAGTTTATGTAATTTTGTATCGGAATAAAAAGATATATCGTATTATGCTGATTATGAATAAAATAATGGTAGATTAGTTTATTTTTATCACGTATACTTTTACTGTTGACTATTTAAGAGTTTGTTAGTTTAATAGGGAAAATTATACGATAAAGGGAGGCAAGTTAACACGGGACAAGCATATACATAACGTGTTAAAAAATTTATGAAAAAAGTTATTTCTAATGTGTTAGCAGTGACAGTCGCACTTCAAGTAGTGATGGCTCCAGCAACTTCGTTTGCATCTACAAAAGAATTTCCAGACGTTCCGAAAAATCATTGGTCATTTGAAGCGATTACTGATTTAACGTCAAAAGGGGTTATTGCAGGGTACGATAATGGTAAATTCGGGTTCGGAGATGTTGTAACTCGTGAGCAAGTAGCAGCATTAATGTATCGCGTATTAAAACCAGAAGCAAAAAGCGATTATAAAAATCCATACTCTGATATTAGCGCAGGAACGACGATGTTCCCAAAAGAAATCTTGGCATTGACAGATATGGGGATTTTCGTAGGTGATGGTAAAGGGACATTTAGGCCGAAAGAGTCGTTAACTCGTGCTGAGATGGCAGTAATTATACAGAATGCTTTTAAGTTTAAAATAAAGGCTCAACATACGTTTAATGATGTACCAAGCACGCATTGGGCAAATGATGCAGTTAGTGCATTAGAATCTAACGGCATTACAGCAGGTAACGGAGCAGGTGCATTTAATCCAACTAGTGTTTTAACACGTGAAGAATATGCACAATTTTTATTTAATGCTATGGCATCGTATATCAATCTAGATATAACGTTACCATCTAATATAACAGCACAAGAGATTGATAATTTTATTGAAAAATGGCATCCTGACAGTCCTCTTATTGGAACTGGAAAAGATTTTATTCAAGCACAAAATGAGTACGGTGTGAGCGCATTATACTTAGCTGCACATGCAATCTTAGAATCTGGATACGGGAAATCAGAAATTGCATATCGTAAACATAATCTATTTGGACTAAAGGCATTTGATTGGGATCCATTTGGCTATGCGAAATATCTACCGTCTTACGGGCATAGTATTTCGTACAATGCTGATTATGTAAGAAAGAACTACTTAGAAGAAGGTGCTAATCATTTCAATGGTTACACGTTACCTGCTATGAATGTTAAGTATGCAACAGATAAAGAATGGGCTGGTAAAATCGCTAATATTATGGAGCGTATTAAACCGTTTAACAAGAAAGATTATCAAAATGTAAAACGATTATCGAAAAACCCTAATACATTAAATGTAAATGCACTAGGTGAAGCGATTCCATATAAAGATTATGCAAAAGGTGCAACAGCTACTATTCAATTAGTAGGTTCTTACTATCAAGTACCATATCCATTTGGCTATACAATTAAGAGTGTACCAAATATTACACAAAATGAAGTTGGAAAATTAGAAAATGGTAAGAAAGTAAATGTATATCGCGAAGATCCAAACGGCTTTGTAGAATTTTCATTTGAAAATACTCAAGAAAAGTATTGGACATTGAAGAAGAACTTAAAAATATAAATAAAAAAGGTGTTTTCACTTATGAAAACACCTTTTTTATTTATATTTAACATGTAATATTTTTAGATTCATTATGAGTTTCTTTTTTTATGTTTTTACCAATCATTAAACCGTTTCATATATAATTAAAAGTATTAAAGATTGAATTTTCTGTTTTAATTTTAGTGTTAACTTAATTTGAAAAGAGGAGAGATATATGCAAGGAGAAATACCAACAGAGAAAAGTTTAAGTTATATCGGTAAATTATTATTACCAGTTAAAGTATCACCACACTTTAAGTTTTTATGGATTGGACAATTACTCTCGACTTTAGGTAGTTCAATAACTATGGTCATACTGCCAATTGTTGTATATTCATTAACTGGTTCAACAGTTGTAATGGGCATGACTATGGCAATGTACATGCTTCCTAATATTCTTGCATTACCGTTTGCTGGATTAGTCGTAGATCGGATTGATCGGGTGAAAGTAATGTTATTTACAGATATCATTCGCTGCATATTAATGCTATTACTTGCAATACTTATATTTATGGATGTTTTAACAATCCCACTTCTATATGTACTCGTAGCATTATATGGGCTTATGGAAGGCATATTTCAGCCAGCGTATGCGGCCGTAAGAGCGAAAGTATTTGTACCGGAAATTCGAAATGCAGCTAATGCATTAACTCAAATGAGTAATCAAGGCATACGACTAATTGGACCGGCCCTTGGAGGCTTGATCGTTTCAGTTGCCTCTGCCGGAATAGGGTTTGGACTGGATGCAGTAACGTATTTGCTATCATTTTTCTGTTTACTATTTTTAAGAGAAATAAAGTTTAAAAAAGTAAAACCTATTGAAAAGAGTAAGATCGTTTACAAACAAGAGTTTATGGAAGGGGTTTTCGTTTTAAAAAGTCATCCGTGGCTATGGATTACAATTTTAGTCTTTTCTTTCATAAATATTTGTTATTCAGGAATTATCGTCGTATTAATTCCATGGCTATTTAATGTTCATCATCATTTTGAAGCATACGTGTATGGACTAGGAATGGCATCTTCTGGTGTTGGAGCTGTAATTGCCGCGCTAATATTTGGCGGGAGGGAACGGTGGCGTAAGCGGGGATTACTTGCTTATGGTGGTGTTTTAATAAGTGGTTGCGCACTTCTAATAATGCCGTTTATTACTTGGGCACCTGCTTTAATTGGATTAATGGCAATTGAAGGGTTCGGTATGATGATATTTGGACTCATTTGGGAAACAAGTTTACAAGAGCTTGTGCCAGAAGAAGCCTTTGGGAGGGTAGCAAGCCTTGATATGTTAGGATCTTTTGCTTTATTACCATTAGGATATGTAGTTGTTGGCTGGTTAGCAAATGTAATAGGTGGCGAGATAACGATTATAACACTAGCTATTTTAGTACTTGTAACAATTGGAGTAGCATTATGTGTGCCGAGTATTCGAAGATTTGATTGATGATATAAGAGGAGGGGGAACGATTTATATGATTATAGAAGATTTGAAAGATATAGTCGCAAAGGAATTAGACAACCAATATACTTTGCAGGAAAAGATCTTTGAAGCAAAAAATTTCACAGTCTATATTGCTACCCATAGAGAAAATAAGCTAGCATATAACCAACTAGTATTAATAAAACATTTTTGTAACGAAAAGCCTTCCGTGCATATTTGGCATAAGAAAATTAGCACCGATGCAACAAAACTGGACATCACAAAAGAAGTGACAGAAGCAATTCAATCTGGTTTTGTAAATGAAGAGTAAGCCCTAATCAAATTAGGGCTTACTCTTCATTAAACACAAATGTTTCTTTCATTTGTTTCCCCTCATTTACCGGATGACCGTTGTAAGAGAAATCCTTTTCTTCCCAAGTGATGACGACTTTGAAATTATGGCTGTTAAAGTCTAATGGGAATACGATGTAATCAAAGCTTGTATCACTTTTTGAAACGTTGTTATTTAAAGCGGTAGAATTAAAAGTAGCTTTAGAGGTAGGAGTGTTATCAAGTATTTCCACAGCTACGTTTGATACATCATTACCGATGTTTTTTACGAGTAAACTATATGTATCGTATACACCCTGTTTTGGCTGCACTGCTGGCTTGTTTGCGTTATGAAAATTATCAATTTTGATATACCACTGTTTAGACTTTGATGCAATTGGTAGTGATTGAAATGTGTATGCACTTGCTTGAATTGGTAGTGCTAAACAGATTAGTACAAAGAGAGAAAGTATTTTTCGTTTCATTTTTAAAGTACTCCCATTCTGTAACTGATTTATTTGTTATTATCTTCTTTTGGTGAGAGGATATACCATAATTCCATTGTAAAAAATATAGACTCTCTTAGTGAATAAGATGGGGATATTTCTCTTGGGCTAACCAATCGACTGCAGCAATTGCGTTATGGATTGGAACGATTGTATTTATTCATAAAAGGAAAAGTGTATGTTGCTTTCTTAATTATGGCAATCTTTATGACGCTCATGACAGTCATTTATATCTTAACTGCTATATTTTTTATGAAAGCTGTGTAGAAATTTTTCTACACAGTTTTTTGTAATATGAAAAAATTACCAAATATATGTTAAAATAACATTGTCATACAACAAGGGGGAATTGTTTTATGGAAAATGGACATCTTGCTAAAGTAGATTTGACGAAAAGAATTGTATCGAAATCTAAATACAATAAGAAACTTGAAAAATATCAAAGGCGCTTATTAGCGCTGCAGCAAATTGTAAAAGAAGAAAAAATCGCTGTTATGCTCGTTATGGAAGGCTGGGATGCGGCTGGAAAAGGCGGAGCGATTAAACGAGTGACGGAACACCTTGATCCGCGTGGTTTTCAAGTAAATCCAATTGGAGCACCAGCACCTCATGAAAAACGGTACCATTACTTGCAACGTTTCTGGCGGAAACTTCCTCAGTACGGGCAAATTACTATTTTTGATCGCTCATGGTACGGTCGTGTGTTAGTTGAGCGTGTTGAAGATTTTGCTACAAAGGAAGAGTGGACGAGAGCGTATGATGAGATTAATTACTTTGAAAAACTATTAACAGATGACCATTATATAATCGGGAAGTTTTTCTATCATATTAGTAAAGATGAACAGTTAAAGAGGTTTAAAGATAGAGAGAAAAATCCTTTGAAAAGATGGAAAATTACAGACGAAGACTGGCGTAATCGTGAAAAATGGGACGAGTATGTTGAAGCAATGGAAGAAATGTTTGAAAAAACAAATAAGCCAAATGCGAAATGGCAAATTATCGCGAGTAATGATAAATTATACGCTCGTTTGAGAACATTGAAAGTGATTATTTCATTAATTGAGGATTACCTCTTAGATCATAATATAGAATTACCTTCGTATTATTATGAGATAAAAGAAGGTAAGACAGAAGAGTTTGAAACGAATCAAGATGTAGTTGTAAAATAGTACAAAGTTTGTTTATGAAATATAAAGTAGAAAAACCCTGTAATTTTGAACAATAAAATTACAGGTTTTTTTTATTTAGAAACATTTTACAAATAACAGAATAAGGTATATAATCAATAATCATATTAACAATGTTAATATGATTATTGATTATATACTATGCGGGGGTCTTATTTTGAAAGGAAGAGATGTTGTTTTAGGCTTGTTAATGGGAAAAGAATTGTCTGGTTATGATATTAAAATTGTGTTTGAAGACGTATTTACTCATTTCTTTGATGGAAGTTTTGGGATGATCTATCCAACGTTACGTCAGTTGGAAAAAGAGGGGAAAATAAAAAAAGAAGTTGTTATGCAAGAAGGGAAACCGAATAAGAAAATGTACTTTATTACAGATGCAGGGCGTGAAGAGTTTTATCAATACATGCAAACGCATGTAGAGAAAGATGTTTTACGTTCAGATTTTTTAATGAGGATGTATTTCGGTAATTACAGCGATGATCAGACGATAAAAAAATGGATTAAGGACGAAATTGAAAGGAAAGAAGCATACATTGCGGATCTACGTCTGAAATATGAAAAGTGGAGAGAAGGTATTACTTTTGTTGAGGAAATTTCACTTGATGTAGGAATCGCATCGTATAGTGCTCAAGTAGAGACTTTGAAAAGAAAACTAGAGCAACTAGAAGCAAAAGAACACAATAAAATGGAAGAGTGAAAAAACGTTCATAATGAATAAAGGGGTAGAAGAACATGGAACAATCAAAGGGTATTAAGATTGTCTTTTTAATGTGCTTAGGTATATTTCTTTGTATGATTGATACGACAATTATGAATATAGCTTTACCAGCGATACAAACGAGTGTAAATACTTCATTAGAAAAGATGTCTTGGGTATTAAATGTTTATACAATGACAATAGCTGTACTTGCTATTCCGCTAGGACGGATAGCTGATATTTTTGGGAAAGCAAAGATGTATATTCTTGGTTTGATAATTTTTGGTGGTGGATCAGTACTTTGTGCTTTTGCTAATACGGGCGATTTTCTTATCTTATCTCGCTTTATACAAAGTGTAGGTGCAGCGATTTTATTTCCAACTAGTATGGTAATTGGTGTATCAGCTATGCCATTAGCAAAGAGGCATGTTGCACTTGCGATTTTAGGAGTAACACAAGGACTATCAGCTGCGATGGGACCAGTAATAGGTGGAATTATTACACAAAATTTCGGTTGGAGATGGGTGTTCTTCGTAAATGTTCCAATTTGTATTCTTGGAATCATTTTATGCTGCATTATGCTACAAATAAAAAATGAAGAACGTATTATCTCAAAAATAGATTGGGTAGGACTACTATTAAGTAGCTTAGCAATTTTTTCTTTTACTCTCATATTAGTAAAAGGAAATACATGGGGATGGCAAAGTAATATAGCTTTGTCTTGTTATGCAATTAGCACTATTTCTCTTATTCTATTTGTTCTAGTGGAACGAAAGATTCATAATCCAATGGTGAATTTGAATTTATTTAAAAATCGAATGTTTGTTGGAGCATCTATCGTTGTAATATTAAGTAATTTATTTTTAATTGGAGTAACTGTATTACTTCCAACGTTCTTGACGAAAATACAAGGTCGAACGGAAATTGAAGCAGCTTTTTTAGTGACACCTATTTCAGCAATGATATTTTTGGTCTCACCAGTTGCAGCAACATTAATTAAAAAGCTTGGCAAAGTAACTATTATTATGTCAGGATTTCTTGTTATGGGTCTATCCTACTATTGGTTGCAAATGATTGATGTTAATTCAACAAATATAGAAATTATTATTCCATGTATGATATTAGGGATTGGATATGGTTTGGTAGTGGGACCAATTACAGTTTTAAGTGCATCTTCGTTTGAAGGGGAATTATTAACTGCTTCTCAAAGTGTTATATCAATGTTGCGGCAAGTAGGTATTGTTTTAGCGATCGCAATATTTGTATCTAACTTAACTCACAACTTAACTGTAAATAAAGAGAATGTATATCGTTATGCAGAAGAAAAAGTTCGTAATATTCATGTGAGTAGTGCCGAGCAAGCGGAGATATTACAAGTAACAAAAGAAAAAATAGAGAATCAAAGTATAGATAAAAATGTAGAAAAGCATCAAAATGAAACATTTGTAGGATTAAATAAAGAGAAAAAAGACGAATTAATTCACCAAAAGGTGGATGAAGTATTAAGAGAAGTTCCAGTAGAATATAGAGATGTAAAAAGAGAAGAAGTTATGAGTCAAGTAACAAATGAAGTTGAAAAACAAGAAGAAAGTATAAAGAAAGAAGTACTCGCATTTTCGAATGATGTGAATCATTATGCTAAGAATCAGATGGCTATGAGTTTTACAGATTTATATAAAGTGAGTGTGCCAATTATTTTAGTTTTTGCTTTAGTGAGTTTGTTATTTTGGGAAGGAAAGACTTTGAGTAAAAAGAGAGGGGAAAGAGTTGTAGAGGGAGTCTAAGGGAATTAATCTAAAGGTGAGTTATATTCAAATGATGGAATGCAAGCTGTGATAAAATTAGTATAATTATTTTGGGAACCCCTCGGTAATGGGAAAAACATAAACCGTGGGGTTCTTTACATGTATAAATAAATTTCAGCATTTTAAATTTGGGGATTTTGTTGTTCTATAGTACATTAACAAGAGGTATTAGTCTTATAGAGAGGGTGAGGAAATGATAGATACGGCAGGTGCTTCAATAAGTAATCGTATGTATACAGAAGAAGAGCAACAAAAATTATACAAAAGAACATTAATAATCGTAAGCATTTCACAAATGTTCGGCGGAGCAGGATTAGCTGCTGGAATTACAGTAGGTGCACTTCTTGCGCAGCAAATGCTTGGGACAGATGCATTTGCAGGTTTACCTGCTGCTATGTTTACGATGGGATCGGCGGTAGCGGCTTTCTTTGTCGGGAAGTTATCACAAAAACATGGTCGCCGCATAGGGCTTGCAGCTGGTTTTATAGTAGGCGGGCTAGGGGCTATTGGAGTTGTGGGGGCAGCTTTAACAAATAGCATTATTCTTTTATTAGTTTCTTTACTTATATATGGCGCGGGTACAGCTACGAATTTACAAGCGCGTTATGCTGGAACGGATTTAGCGAATAAGAAACAAAGAGCAACTGCTATTAGTATTACGATGGTAATGACGACTTTTGGTGCAGTCGCAGGTCCGAATTTAGTAGGTGTAATGGGAAGGTTTGCTCATTCAATTGGAATTCCTGAACTTGCTGGTCCGTTCATATTATCAGCAGCGGCATTTATACTGGCTGGTCTTGTCTTATTTGTTATGCTTCGTCCAGATCCGTTACTTGTTGCTAATATGATAGAAACATATAAACAAGAGCATACATATAAGGGGCAACCAGTAACAGAAGAAGCGACAGAAAATAAACAAGGCATTACTGTTGGAGCTATCGTAATGATACTTACGCAAATCGTGATGGTTGCGATTATGACGATGACGCCAGTTCATATGGGACATCACGGTCATGCTTTAAGTGCAGTAGGACTTGTGATTGGTTTTCATGTAGGTGCAATGTATCTTCCATCTCTCATTACGGGAATGTTAATTGATAAAATTGGCAGAACTACGATGAGTATAGCTGGTGGAGTAATTTTACTAGTGGCAGGTGTCATAGCTGCGATAGCGCCGAGTGATTCTTTAATACTATTAATTGTTGCTTTGTCTTTACTTGGATTAGGATGGAACCTCGGTTTAATAAGTGGTACTGCTCAAATTGTTGATGCAACTATCCCTTCCACACGTGCAAAAACACAAGGAAAGATCGATGTGTTTATTGCGCTAGCTGGAGCTTCAGGCGGAGCGATGTCAGGAATGGTAGTGGCGAATTCGAGTTATGCGGCATTGTCATTAGCCGGGGGCGTTTTAGCTTTCATGCTTATCCCTGTTGTGATATGGTCCCGAAAAGGGTAACGAAATTGAAGTGAGGTTCTAGTTACTAACTAGAACCTCTTTTTATAAACTTAAATTAAATCCCACTTCACAATAAGTCCTAAATGCGTAAGACCACCACCAAATCCGTATAGTAAAAGTGTGTCTCCGTTATTTAATTTTTCTGCTTTTCTAGCTAAATCTAGAGCGAGTGGAATAGAGACGGAAGATGTATTCCCCATATATTCCACGCTCGTTAATGTTTTTTGTATTGGAATTTGAGATTTTTCACAAATAGATTCAATCATTCGTAAGTTAGCACTATGAGGAATGAACCAGTCTATATTATCCATTTTCATATTTGCAGTATGTAATAGTTCTTTTATACTTGCTGGCACCGTGCGTGTTGCCCATTTATATACTTCTCTCCCATTTTGAACGATTTTTTCATTTGTTTTTAGTGGTGTGTCATTCATAGTAGTAGATAAGTTTGTTCTGTATAGATGAATACCACCGTCACCGTTTGTGCCCATGTGAGCAGCGATAAAGCTTGGTTTGTTTTCATCTCTTTCTAATAAAATAGCTCCAGCACCATCGCCAAATAAAATGCAGGTCGTTCTATCGGTGTAATCAGTAACTTTTGATAATGTCTCTGTCGCTACGACAAGTACTTTTTTATGTAATCCAGAAGTAATCAAGCTATTACCGACGTGCAAGCCATATGTGAAACCAGCGCAAGTTGCATTTAAATCAAATGCCATTGTATGAGGTATGTTGAAGTGTTGTTGTATTTGACACGCGACACTAGGAAAAACATAGTCAGCGGTTGTTGTAGCGACGATGATACAGTCGATATCTTCTAAGCTCTTTTTAAATGTTGTACATAAATTTTCAATTGCTTTAATGGCTAAGTGTGAGGAGTATTCTTCTTCGCTAGCAATCCTTCTTTCCTTCATTCCTGTTCTTTGTACAATCCATTCATCATTCGTATCGATCATTTTTTCTAAATCATGATTAGAGAGTATTTGATTTGGAACATGAGTACCAATTGCAGTAATACGGGATTTAGAATTCATAGGAACAGCTCCTAACTTTATTTTTATAACCTGATACTAATATCAGGTTATAAAAATGTCAATATAGATTTTTGGTGTATTGAACGACTTAGCTTACTATGAAGGGATTTAGCGAGTGTTGTAAAAATAATATACGAGAAGTTTCTAAAATTGATAATGAAGTGAGTTGAGCTCCTTGAAAACAATTTTACGTATGTTGCCTGTTGTCATTATTTGTAGCTTTATTCTTATTATTTTTCCAGAGAAATCTTATGCTTGTGATTGTATTAATGTATCGGCAGAAGATGCCTTTCAAAAAAACGATGTAGTGTTTGAAGGGAAGGTAATTGAGGTTGGAAGGAAAGAAGGGGTTGGAATTGAAGTATTATTTGAAGTGAAAGAAATTTGGAAAGGGGCAACTTCTTCGCAAATTATCATATATACAAATGGTGGTGATTGTGTGTTTCACTTTGTGGAAGGAGGAGAGTACTTAGTATATTCTTCTCAAAGAGGATCTGAAAAACAATTACACACAAATAGTTGTAGTAGAACGAAGAGATTAGATGAAGCAGGGGCGGATAAAGTGGCTTTAAGTCAAATTGCAAAAGAGTCTGTTCCAACGAAGAAAGTGGATTTAAAAGGGGAGATGGTGAGCGGTTTCAGTTGGTGGCAGATTGCTATCATTTCCATTGGCCTTTTATCGATAATTGCTGTTGTTATTTTTATTATGAGAAAAATGCGCAAAAAATGACGATTAAAGTAAAAATATAAAGATTTTCTTTAGCGTGATATAGGTTGTTAAACCTTGTGAAAGCGAATTACTTATGCTACACTTTATGTAACTTAAAATGAACGGAGGGGCTTCCTTTGATCTTAATCAGATTACGTCTCAATACTTTGTGCCAATAATTGAATAGCGCTCAAAGGCTCTGTCTGTGTACAGAGTGAATGGGATTGGTCTGCCTATTTTAAAGGAACCCTTTATTAAGCTTATATGTGAAAAAGAGGGAGGGACGAATACGCCCTCTTTTTGTTTTGCCTTTATAAATAGAATGGGATCGTATAGGTGAACACTTATTGTGGATACGTATATGATCTTGGGACTTTTTGACTATGAGATAGGATGAAAGCGCAGCTTTCTTCTATTTCTTTGCTGAACCCTTATCCGTTTACGAAAACACAGGCAGTGACCTGTGTTTTTTATTTTACGTAATCGAAATGGAGGAATAAATATATGGAAGAATTATTACAAAGAGCAGTTTTAGTTGGAGTAAATTTAGGTAATGAAGATGATTTTGCATATTCGATGGAAGAGCTAACGAATCTTGCAGAAGCTTGTGATGTAGAGGTAATTGGACAAGTGACGCAAAATTTACAACGAGTAAATCCATCCCATTATATTGGAAAAGGAAAGATTGAAGAAGTAGCAGCCTACGTAAATGAAGTAGATGCGAATATGGTCATCTTTAATGACGAATTATCTCCTTCACAAATTCGAAATTTAGAAGCGGATTTAGATTGTAAAGTAATTGACCGTACCATATTAATTTTAGATATTTTTGCGCAACGTGCGAAAACGAAAGAAGCACAACTGCAAGTAGAGGTGGCCCATCTTCAGTATATGATGCCTCGTTTAATTGGTCTTCGCGAATCGTTAGGAAGACAGAGCGGCGGTGTTGGTACGAAAAATAAAGGTGTCGGTGAGAAGAAATTAGAGTTAGATCGTCGTAAAATTGAAGAACAAATTTCAGTTTTAAATAAAGATTTAGAAGCGCTTGTTGCGCAGCGCCAAACGCAGCGAAAGCAACGTAAGAAAAATAAAATTCCTGTTGTAGCATTAGTAGGTTATACGAACGCAGGAAAGTCAACGACGATGAATGCAATGCTTGAAATTTATAATGGTACAGAAGAAAAACAAGTATTTGAAAAAGATATGTTATTCGCGACGTTAGAAACATCGGTGCGAAACATTGATTTACCAGATAACAAATCATTCTTATTAACAGATACAGTTGGGTTTGTAAGTAAATTACCACACCATCTTGTGAAAGCATTCCGTTCAACATTAGAAGAGGTAGCGGAAGCAGACTTACTTATTCATGTTGTAGATTACGCAAATCCAAATTATGAACAGTTAATTGATATTACAAATGAAACGTTAAAGAAAATTGGAGTAGAAAATATTCCAACAATCTATGCTTATAACAAATCAGATATCGTAGATGTTGAAATTCCGAAAGTACAAGAAGACCGCGTTTATTTATCAGCGAAGAAACATGTTGGGATAGAAGAGCTTGTTGAAATGATTCGCTCACACATCTATAAAGAGTATACGAAGTGTGAAATGTTAATTCCGTATGATCAAGGACATGTAGTTTCTTATTTCAATACTCATGCGCACGTTTTATCTACAAGTTATGAAAACGAAGGTACGAAACTAGAAGTAGAATGTAAGACGAGTGATTACGAAAAGTATAAGCGTTTTGCAATTTAATAAAAAAGGCGATCCTAATATATGTTAGGATCGCCTTTTTCTTATTCTGTAATAGAGGCCCACTTATAAGAAAAAATTCCTGCAAATGGACGAACAACAACACCTTTTACGGTTGGACGTTCTAAATATACAAGTCCTGATTGGAAGATTGGAGCGATAGCTGCATCATCTTCAAGTAAGATTTTCTCGGCATCTTGGAACGCTTTCCAACGTGCTGGTAAGTCAGTTACTAAAGTAGAACTCGTTTTCTCAATTAATTCGTCGTATTGTTTGTTTGAGTAACTCATCTTATTAAACGGTCCGTCTGTGACGAACATATTTAAAAATGTTGTAGGATCAGGATAATCTGGTCCCCATGTAGAAAGTGAAATTTCAAAATCACCATTTCCTTCACGATCTAAAAATGCTTTTACTGGAAGTGGTTGTAATGTGATTTTTAATCCAGGTAAGTTTTTCTCCAGTTCACCTTTTAAAAACTCACTAATTTTTTTATCGTTAGATTCATCAGTTGTTATGATTGAAAGAGAAGCGTTTTGTAAATTTGTTTCTTTTTTCGCAGTGTCCCATAGTGTTTTAGCTTCTTTCACATTTGTTTCTACTTTTACATTACTTGTACTGCGAAAATCTTTATTGTCAGGTCCTTTTACGAATCCTTTCGGAACGAATGCATTCGCAGGTATAGAACCATTGTTTAAAATCGTTGTTGCGATTCCTTGTTTATCAAAAGCAAGCGAAATAGCTTTACGAGCATTTTTGTTTGCTAATAAAGAATTCTTTTGACTAAATCGGAAAAACGTCACAGAAGGACGTTCCATTTTCTTTAAGCTTGGATCTTTTTGATATTTATCAACAAACTCTGAATTGATCGTAATACGGTCTACTTGTTTACTTTCAAATAAATTAACAGCTGTTGAAGTATCTTTTACGATATTTACATTAATTTCATTTAACTTCACATTTTTATTATCCCAGTAGTTCGGGTTTTTCGTCATTTTGTAACTTGTATCATGTTTCCATTCACTTAATTGAAACGGCCCGTTATAAACTACCTTTGCAGCTTCAAGCCCGTAATTTTTCCCTTGTGCTTCTACTACCTTTTGGTTTTGAGGATAAAATGTTGCAAATCCCATTAACCCTAAAAAGTATGGAACAGGGTGTTCTAATTGTACTTCAAGTGTTCTATCATCAATTGCCTTTACACCAAATGAATCAATTGGTAATTCTTTTTTATTTATTTTTTCAGCGTTTTTAATATCGAACATAATATGTGCGTATTCAGAAGCAGTTTCTGGATTAACAGCACGTTTCCATGCATATTCAAAATCATGAGCAGTTACTGGATCGCCATTTGACCATTTTGAATCGTGTAATGTAAATGTATATGTTTTTCCGTCTTCGCTCAGTTTGTATGATTCAGCTGCTGCAGGAACAGGTTTGTTATCCGGACCAGGCATATATAATCCTTCCATTACGTTGTTTAAAGCAGCGTAAGAGAACCCATCGGTTGCGATAGATGAATTAAGTGTAGAAATTTCCCCGGCTTCTACAATGTTTAATACTTGTTTTGAAGAATCTTTTTTCTTTTCTCCGGTAGTTGTTGCCTCTTGTTTTTGACCACATGCTGTTAAAAACATAGATAATGTGATTGAGAGTGCAACGATTCCTTTAGTTTTTTTCTTCATAGCTGTCATCCTTCCCTTCATCTCTGCCTTAGTATAAAAGAAAATATAGAAAATTTCTATAAATAAACCCGATAAAACGTATAGAAAAAATATATTATGTAAGAAGTGATATTTCTGGAAAAAGAAATGAAACCAGTATAGAATAGAAATGTTTCAAAAGTCAGAATTTATTACACCTACTGTAATAAATATATATTTTGTACAGGAAGGAGAGATTCATATATGGAGGCAGTTTCACAAAAAAACACAGTAGAAACACCGACAATATACCGAATACTATTTGCGATTAGTTTCGGTCATTTTTTAAATGATTCGATGCAAGCAGTTGTGCCCGCGTTGTTTCCTATTTTGGAAAAAACGATGAATTTATCCTATATGCAAGTAGGGTGGATTGCGTTTGCGTTAAATATGACATCATCGATTATGCAACCGGTTTTTGGTATGTATTCGGATAAGAAACCGTCACCATTTTTATTACCGCTCGGTATGTTTTCAAGTATGCTTGGGATGATTGGACTCGCGTTTGCACCGAATTTTATTATTGTTATTATTTCTGTTTTATTTATCGGATTGGGTTCCGCAGTCTTTCATCCAGAAGGCGCCCGAGTTGCTTATATGGCAGCCGGTGCAAAACGGGGATTAGCGCAAGCGATTTATCAAGTGGGAGGAAATACAGGAAACTCCCTAGCTCCTATTTTTACAGCGTTAATTTTCGTTCCGCTCGGCCAAATTGGTTCTTTAGGTTTTACAGCTTTTGCAGCGGTAGGGATTGTATTATTAATTTTCGTATCAAATTGGTATAGGAATGAATTAGCGACTGGCGCTGTGAGAAGAAAAAAGAGGGCTGCGCTTGAGGCGGAAAATGCGATTGTAAGTACACATATTAAATTTGTTATTTTACTTCTTGTTTTCCTTACTTTTGTACGCTCTTGGTATGGTGCTGGTATCGGGAATTTTTATCAATTTTACTTAATTGAGCATTACGGTTTATCTATAAAAAATGCCCAGTATTTCGTATTCGCATTTATGATTGCCGGTGTATTAGGAACTTTCTTTGGTGGACCGTTAGCAGATCGATTTGGAAAGAAAACAATTATTGTATTTTCAATGCTAGGTTCGGCGCCACTTGCACTTTTACTACCTCACGTTTCGCTCGCGTGGGTCGTACCGTTATTTCTATGTATCGGTTTTATTAGTTCAAGTAGTTTTAGTGTAATTGTTGTATATGCGCAAGAACTTGTACCTGGAAAAGTAGGAATGGTATCTGGATTAATTGTAGGGCTTGCGTTTGGACTCGGAGCTTTAGGATCTGTAGTTCTTGGGAAATTGGCTGACATATATAGTCTACAATTCATTATGTTACTATGTAGTTGTCTACCATTAATTGGACTTACTTCTTGGTTACTGCCAAGTGATAAGAAAACGATAGAATAGGGGATGCACTATGAAATTATGTGAAAATGTTACAGAACTAATAGGAAATACGCCTGTCGTCCGATTATCTAAATTTATTCCAGAAGACGCAGCAGATGTGTATGTAAAACTGGAAATGTTTAATCCATCACGCAGTGTGAAAGATCGTGCCGCCTATAATTTACTTCACGTCGCTGAAGAGAATGGTCTCATCAAACCAGGAGATACAATTATTGAACCGACAAGTGGAAATACAGGAATAGGCTTAGCGATGAATGCAGCCGCAAAAGGATATAAAGCGATTTTAATAATGCCAGATAATATGTCAAAAGAGCGTATAAATTTATTAAAAGCATACGGAGCAGAAGTAGTTTTAACACCAGCAGAACAAAGAATGCCAGGAGCAATTGCGAAGGCGTTAGAATTACAAAAGCAGATACCGAATAGTTTTATTCCACAACAATTTGAAAACCCGGCGAATCCAAATATTCACCGTTATACAACTGCACTTGAAATTTATGAACAAATGGATGGAGAGCTTGATGCGTTTGTAGCAACGGCAGGAACTGGTGGAACTATTACAGGGACTGGGGAAACGTTAAAAGAAAAACTATCAAACTTATATATTGCAGTAGTAGAACCGAAAGGATCTCCCGTTTTATCAGGCGGTGTCCCAGGTCCTCATAAACTAGTAGGAACAAGTCCAGGATTTATCCCAAAAAACTTAAATACCGAAGTGTATAACGAAATTATTCAAATTGCAGACGAAGAGGCTTTAACGACAATGAGAAACTTAGCTAGACAAGAGGGGTTATTAGTTGGGCCGTCTTCTGGAGCTTCTGTTTACGCAGCAATTATGATAGCAAAACGCTTAGGCGCAGGTAAAAAAGTTTTATGTATTGCACCTGATACAGGGGAACGTTATTTGAGTATGGGATTATTTGAATGAAACTGATAGAAACACCTTAATCGTGAAATTGTTATGATTAAGGTGTTTGTTTTAGGTTGTAAAGAGGGGGAGGATGACAATGAAACTATTAAAACCAATACATGAATTTAGTGAACAAATTATAGAGTATCGGGATGCATTTTTACATACTGATGAACAACCACACGGCAGTAGTTCTTTACAAAATTATGATTTTCTCGATGAATGGTTTGAAAAAGTGAATAAACAAGAAATAGGAGAAAATTTACTCGCTAATCGAGTACCATCTAGTCAGTTTTTAAGTTTTGAAAAAGGAGAACTTATAGGTTTTGTAAATATTAGACATCGATTAAACGAAGAATTATTGCGGGAAAGTGGTCATATTGGATATAGTGTCCATCCGAATAAACGTCGCCAAGGTTACGCGACAAAACAATTGAAACTCGCATTAGATGAAGCGCAAAAGTTAGGGTTGAAGAGAGTGTTAATAACTTGCGATAAAGTTAATATCGCATCGGCAAAAACGATTCAAAAGGTTGGCGGTGTGTTAGAAAATGAAGTGGTTTCTTCTCATACAGGTGAAATTGTTCAGCGTTATTGGGTAGAAATATGATTTAGTAGGAATTTGAAAAGGTTATATCGAAATAGATAAATGAAAAAGTAATGATGTATTGCAATTTTAGGGGGAAATGAAGTGGGATTAAAAGAGAAAGCAATAGAAATTTCGGAGATTTATAGGGGAAATCCGAAGGTGGAGGCTATTATTTTAGCGGGCTCAGTAGGTAGAAAGCTAGAAGATGAACATTCAGATATTGAGTTGCATATTTTATGGTCAGCACCACTAGAGGATGAGGATCGAAAAGGGCCTATAAACCATATTGGTGGAACGATTTTATCATATCATCCTTACGAGGAAGAAGAATGGTCAGAAACCTATTTGACGAAAGAAGGAATTAAATTAGAGATTAGTAACTTTTTAACAAAAACAGTAGAGAAAGTTATTTCGGATGTGGTGGATCAATATGATATAAGTTATGAAAAACAATGTATCGTATCATCTGTTCATGATGGTGTTAGTTTGTATGGAGAAGAGAAAGTGAATGAATTAAAAGATAGAGTGATAGCATATCCAGAAAATCTAGCGAAACGGATGATTTCAGAAAATCTTTGGTTAAGCAATCGCTGGCATAATCGAAAGGCTCTTTTAAAACGAAAAGACTGGCTTATGCTTTATGATGTTATTTGTGAAGTGCAAAGGAATGTATTCGGTGTTTTATTTGGTTTGAATAAAATGTATGTACATCATCCAGCATTTAAATGGATGCCTAATAATGTGGAACTAATGACGATTAAACCTGAGAATTTATATGAGCGTATGGCGGAAACGTTAATAGGGAATCCGGAAAATAGTGTGCAGGAGTTAGAGTTGCTAATAGAAGAAGTGTTGCAACAAGTTCATACATTCGCTCCGGAAGTAAATGTCGATGAGCAAGAAAAATCTATTTTCTATTTTGTAAAATAGAAAATAGAAATAAGGAGGAAGTTATGGGCTTTTTTAATAGGTTTTTCAAAAAAGTTGAAAAAGTAAATGAGCAAGAAGCCACTTTACATGAATTAAATGAAGAATTGTATGTGGAATCTACGGTAGAAGAAGCGACTAGTTATTGGGTATCGATGGCACAAAATATTATTATCAATGCTGTAAAGGCAGCTGACAATGATGTGGAACGTGCCTTCGTATTACTGAACTTGAAGAAAGGTGAGGCTTCATTTGATATTTTTTATCAAATAAATGGGCAATTGTATTTCTGGGATCAGTTAGAAGATGAGGTGATGAAAAATAGAATTCAGAACGAGTTGTTACCTCAAGCTCCAGAAGTCTCAAATGCAGTAAATCAGCAATTTCGTGAAGCTGACCACCCTATAATCTCGTTCGCACAATTACAGTTTGAATGGGAAACGAAAGCCTGGTTCTCACATATAATTTGGGAAGATAATCTTGCTGCTCAATTACCAAAAACTCGAATTCTAAATGAATGGTTTAATGTAATTGAAAAAGAAACGAAGAATAAACCATTGGATAGTGATACGAAATTTTCTTGGTATCCATCAAGCTCTTAAAAGCTAATAACAAATAGGGATATTTTATGTTTTCAGATGATTTTTCTTCGGGAATAAGTATCAATAATGTGCAATTTTTTCTCATGCCTTCTTGAATTCTTTATACACTAATCTACTTATTTTCTAAAATAACACTTACATTTTAAATTTTTAAATAGAATATAATACATAAAAATTCAAAATATAAGTTGACACTATTTTTAATGTATGATAAAAATGATAGTAATCAATTCGGAAAATAATATTTGGGCAATGAAAGGGTATAGTAGTGAATATCTCCCTATTTCAGAGAGCTGATGGTTGGTGTGAATCAGTATATAGATTATTCATGAAGTTCGTCCTGGAGCATCTTTCATAAATCTCACATTGTGAGGAAATGAAAGACGGTAGTTTATACCGTTATCAAATAAAGTGGTGAAGATTGTTTCACAACTAGGGTGGTACCGCGATATTTATCGTCCCTACGTATTTACGTAGGGACGTTTTTTATTTAGGTCTTACTTTGGTGTGGCTTCATAACTAGGGTGGTACCGCGATATTTTATCGTCCCTACGTATGTGCGTAGGGGCGTTTTTTATTTAGGTCCTAACTTTGGTATATCTTCATAACTAGGGTGGTACCGCGATATTTTTGTCGTCCCTACGTATTTACGTAGGGGCGTTTTTTATTATTAGGGAGGAAGTGAACGTATTAGAAAAGAGTATTGATAGAACAATATAAATACTGAACTGAAACAAAGAAAAAGAGACAGAGAGGAGATTAACAAATGAATTCACAGCAATGGACATCGAAATTAGGTTTCGTATTAGCTGCAGCAGGTTCAGCGATTGGCCTTGGGGCGATTTGGAAGTTCCCGTATATGGCCGGAATTGGAGGGGGCGGCGCGTTCTTCCTTATTTTCATCGGTTTCACATTATTAATTGGTTTACCGCTATTATTAGCTGAATTCGTTATCGGAAGAAGTACACAAAAAGAGGCTGTTGATGCGTATAGAGAAATCGCACCAAAAACACTATGGCCATGGTTAGGGAAATTGGGGATTGTAACTTGTTTCATATTACTTTCTTTCTACAGCGTTGTAGGGGGATGGATTTTATTATACTTATGGAATGCAATTACAGGTAGACTATGGGAAGGAAATGGCGCATACGAAGCTACGTTTGGTGAAATCATTTCCAATCCGTATTTAGCAGTTGAATCACAGCTATTATTCATCCTTATTACTATTTTTATCGTAAGTAAAGGTGTACAAAATGGTGTTGAAAAAGTAAATAAATATTTCATGCCAGCACTATTCGTTTTATTCTTTGTATTAATCGTTCGTGCCCTTACATTAGATGGTGCTGGAGAAGGAGTTCGTTTCTTCTTACAACCTGATTTCTCACATGTAACATCAGAAGTTATTTTATATGCGATGGGTCAATCGTTCTTCTCATTATCAGTCGGAGTAGCAGTAATGGTAACGTATAGTTCATACTTACCGAAGGAAGAAAGCTTACCGCGTTCAGCATTTTCTATCGTAGCTTTAACGCTTGTGATTACATTACTTGCAGGACTTGCAATTTTCCCAGTAGTGTTCGCATTTGGAATGGAACCATCTCAAGGACCGGGGCTATTATTTATCGTACTGCCAGCTATTTTCAGTAAAATGGCATTTGGAAAATTATTCTTCATCGTTTTCTTATTACTATTCTTCTTTGCTACTATTACATCGGCAATTTCGATGTTAGAAATTAGCGTTGCATCTTTAACTGCAAAAGGTAAAGGAAAACGTGAAAAAATGGCTTTAATCGTAGGATTATTAATCTTCGTTGTTGGAGTACCATCAGCATTGTCATTTGGTATATTAAGTGATCTGAAGATTTTCGGAAAGACAGTCTTTGATTTAGCGGATTATGCAGTTAGTAACGTACTAATGCCACTTGGTGTTTTATTAGTTTCCATCTTTGTTCCTTTAAAAATGAAGAAAGATGTATTAATGAAAGAACTTGGTGTAAGTAAAAATAAGGGCTATAAATTATTCGTATTATGGTTATTCTTACTTCGCTTTATCGCACCAATTGCGATTATTATCGTATTCTTAAATGTACTTGGCATTATTTAAAAAGAAAGGTAGCGTATCGTTTTATGATACGCTACCTTTTTATTTTGCTCTTTTTTGTAGTTCGTTTACTGTTACGAACTGATAGCCCTTCTTAGATAAAGAGTCTAAAATACCTTCAATCGTTTGTAAATTTTCATTAGAATTAGCATACATAGAGTGCAGTAAAATGATAGAACCTGGTTTTACATTTTTATTAACGTAGTCAATTTTATCTGCCGCAGATTTATAAAAAGTATCAGGCTCAAGATCCCATGTAATCGTTTCGATATTATTTTTATTTAAATAATATGGTAGTCCAATTAATTTTTTTCCATTAGGTGGCCTAAAATCAATTTCGCCTGTAAATCCTGTTTGGCGGATTAATGAATTCGTTTTTTCTATTTCATCTTTAATAAAAGAAGGTGTTTTGAAAACCATTCTATTATGAGAATATGTATGGTTTCCAACTTGGTGCCCAGATTGTACGATAGCTTCTCCTAACGATAGATTTTTCTCTAATTCATTTCCGATTAAAAAGAAAGTAGCTTTTGCATTGTATGTATCTAGTAGCGGTAATATTTGTTTTACATTGTTAGTAGGACCATCATCAAAAGTTAAAGCAATCACCTTTTCATTTGTTTCTACGCGATTTGTTAAATCTCCAAATAATTGAAAGCTTCTTGCATTCATCAATTTGTATGTTCCGAATAATGCTACAGTAATAATGAATATTGTAACGATTGTAATGATTATTTTCTTCTTCATAACGCAACCTCACTATAGTTTTTGATTGGACTAAAAAGTATTATACCAAACTAAGTAATTTCATGCTTTAAAAAAGGATGTGGATGCAAGGGAAAGGAATTTATCATATAATAAAATGCAAAAGGTATATTAGGAGGTGTTTATATGGCGATTATAATTCAATTGCCGGACACTGCAGCGTCTCATGCAAAGCCAAGTATGGAAATGGCGATACTTTGCGTGAGGTAGACAAGTAATATACAATCGCCTAAATGAGCTCGTATCATTTTTTATATTTGGCTTTGCACCTTATTGAAATGAACCATAAAAAATAAGGGGCGAGCAGAAATGAAATACGTAAAAGCTGCGACGGTTTTACCAGAAAGTTTAATTACTGAAATTCAAAAGTATATACAAGGTGAAACCATTTACATTCCAAAACAAGAAACGAAACATTATAAATGGGGTACACGATCTGGGGGAAGAAAACAACTAGATGAAAGAAATAAAGCAATTAAAGAAGCGTTTAAAAGCGGAATTTCTATTCATCAACTTGCAGAAGAGTATTTTCTTTCCGGAGAAACGATTAAAAAGATTGTGTATTCTAAATAAAAATAAAAGAGTCTAGTTCAAAGATTATTTTGAACTAGACTCTTTTTGTTTTGTATGTATTGGATATATAGGGTGTGAATGGACATCATAATAGAAAAAATGAATCGCAATTGTATCGTATAGAAATGTGAATAGGAATAAAAACGTTATATTTCATATTACAGAAAGGTGAACACATATGAATCATCTTGGACAAATAACGATAGAACTTTTTGTTGGTTTTTTTGTTTTATTAATTGCTACTAAAATATTGGGGAAAACACAAATATCGCAGCTAACCCCTTTTGATTTTATTTCTGCCATTGTAATCGGAGAATTAGTTGGAAACACTGTATATGATCCTGAGGTGAGAGTATGGTCTATTTTATATGCTGTTTTTGTATGGGTAATATTAATTTACGCAATAGAAGTGATAACACAAAAATTTAGAAGGACAAGAAAGTTCTTTGAAGGATACCCTTCTATTATCATTCGTAATGGGCATATTGACAGAGAACAATTAAAATCGAATCATTTGGATATTAATCAATTACAACAAATGCTTAGGCAACAGAAAGACATATTTTCAATTCGAGAAGTTGAATATATGATTTTGGAACCTAATGGAAACATAAGTGTTCTGAAAAAGAGCAAATATGAATCTCCCACTATAAATGATTTAAGTTTAAAACATAAGCCTGTATACTTACCAATTTCATTAATTAGTGATGGAAAAGTAGTGAAAGATAATTTGAGGGAAGCTGGTTTTGATGAAGGTTGGCTTTATAAACAAATAAAGCAAAAAGGGATTACTAAATTTGAGGATGTATTATATGCTGAATGGAAAACAGACGATGGTTTCTTTTGTCAGGAAATACCTCGGTAGAACATAGTCAGAGTATGTAATGTTCATTTCTAAGTTATCTTTTACATATGAAAAAGATAAATCATTGTATACAATAGAAATAGAACAACAATTTGTATGGAGTGATAAAGATGGAAGCTTTTATTAGAAGTGATCAATATAATTTTATAAAATCACAAGCTTATATTTTAGCAAATGGACATGCAACGGCAAATGATAGAGGTGTAATTCAAGCGTTAAAATCACTTGCGATTGAAAAGATAATACATGTATTTGAGAATTTAACAGATGAACAGAAAGAGTTAATTGATACGGTATTAACAGTTCAAAATAGAGAAGATGCAGAATCATTCTTAATGAAAATAAATCCGTATGTCATCCCGTTTCAGGAAGTTACAGCGCAAACATTAAAAAAACTATTTCCTAAAGCGAAAAAGTTAAAACTTCCTGACATGGAAACACTGGATATGAAAGAATTATCTTATTTAAGCTGGATTGATAAAGGGTCAAGCAGGAAATTTATTATAGCGAAAAATGATAAAAATAAGTTTGTTGGTCTGCAAGGAACATTTCAAAGTTTAAATAAAAAAAGCATTTGTTCATTATGTCATGGGCATGAAGAAGTAGGAATGTTTTTAGTTGAAATTAAAGGTGATGTACCAGGAACTTTCGTTAGAAAGGGAAACTATATTTGTAAAGATGGTGTAGCTTGCAATCAGAATATGAAATCACTTGATAAATTACAGGATTTTATTGAGAGATTAAAGAAATAAAATGAAAGACCTCTAGTGCTTAAACTGGAGGTTTTATTTTTTGAAGAAGTAATAATAGGCTGCATAATGAAATTTAATAAAAAAATCTAATTAGATATAGTTGCTTATATGCAAGGAGGTAAAACATGACTTACATTTCACCGAAAGAAGAGGTGTTAAAAGTGAAAAGGTGGCCTAAAAATACGATAGCAGCGGGGCGTGGTCATACCGTTGCGCTTAAATCGGATGGCACGGTAGTTGCAGTGGGGCGAAATAAAGAAGGAGAATGCAATGTAAGTAGCTGGTGCGGTATTGAAGCCGTCGGAGCGGGCAATGTTCATATGGCGACAAACACAGGAAATGCTCATACAATCGCTCTGAAATGTGATAATACTGTGGAAGCGGTGGGATGGAATAAGCATGATCAATGCGATGTGAACGACTGGCATAACATTGTAGCGATAGCGGCAGGGTGGCGTCGTACCATTGGCCTTAAACCGGATGGCACGGTAGTTGCAGTGGGGCGAAATAAAGAAGGAGAATGCAATGTAAGCAGCTGGCGAGATATTGTGGCTACGGCGGCGGGTGACTGGCATACAGTCGGTCTTAAAGTGGGCGGCACAGTGACGGCGGTGGGAAATAATCGATATGGACAATGTGATGTAAGCAGCTGGCGAGATATTGTAGCGGTAGCGGCTGGGTATCTTCATACTGTTGGCCTTAAAGTGGACGGCACAGTGACGGCAGTGGGGAATGATAAACATAACCAGTGTGACGTAAGTGGCTGGCGAGGTATTGTAGCGATAGCAGCTGGTACGAATCATACAATTGGACTTAAATCAGACGGTACCGTGGTGGCAGTGGGCTGGAATGAGTATGGTCAATGCAATGTAAGTGATTGGCGAGATATTGTAGCGATAGCGGCTGGTTGTGCGCATACGGTTGGACTTAAATCAGACGGCACAGTGGTCGCGGTAGGGAATAATGAATTTGGCCAATGCGATGTAGGTAGCTGGCACAACATTCGATTGCCTGGCAAATAGTCAATTTACAATAAATTATTAGTAATATTAAACTATTTTAGGAGTAGTTATGGAATAGGATATGTAGAAAATAATTAAACTTAAATCTGCTGAATAAGAATCTCTTTTGAAAAGGGATTCTTATTATTTTTCGTAAAATGAGGGTCTAAATGGAATTTTTGAACAAACTTTATTTCAAAGTTACAGTAAAACATATAAATAAAGCATAGGAGAGCTGAAGAAATGTTTAAAAAGTTTTTACTTTTTTTACCGGATCTTTCACTTGTATGTATCGTTCTCTACATAACATATACAACTTCTCTTAATTTTGGACAGATGTTATTAATTTCAATTGCAATCGGAATAATAGGTGGCCTTATTATAAGAATATGTAAGGATTTATTTACTTTTATTACGTGGACAATTAAACAAAAGAAGTCTTGACTATGTTTAATTGTTACTAGGAGGGGATGAAATGAATCAGAAAAAGAGTAGAGTGAAAAATGAGATAATACTTTGGACATTAACAGCTGTTGTTTTTATCACTGTATGGTACTTTTTTCAAAGATAAAAACGCATCGCACTTTGAAAAGAGAGCACGATGCGTTTTTATTATTTTTTTTGCCAATTTTCTTTTATAAAGTCTGCACGGCCAGATTCTTTTTGCTCGATAGCATATTTCTCAGGGTTCTTTTTATAGAAATGTTGATGGTATTCTTCGGCTTCATAAAAAGGTGCAGCCGGGCGAATTTCAGTTACGATTGGATCTTTAAACGTACCGCTTTCTGCAAGAGCTTGTTTTGATTTTTCAGCAAGCTCTTTTTGCGTTTTATTATGATAAAAAATAGCAGTGCGATAAGATGGACCACGATCAAAAAATTGTCCGCCATCATCAGTTGGATCAATTTGTGGCCAATATAAATCTAGTAATTTTTCATATGGAAAAATAGAAGGATCGAATGTAATTTGTACAACTTCTAAATGCCCAGATGTTCCAGCCTTTACTTGTTCATATGTTGGGTTTTCTACATGACCACCTGCATAGCCAGAAAGTACTTTATGAATACCAGGAAGTTCATCAAATGGTTTTACCATGCACCAAAAGCAACCACCTGCGAAGGTTGCGAGTTCGTATGTTTTTTCGGACATTACTGTAATCCTCCTAAATATATATGTTTTATATAGTATTATACAATTTATTTTATTGCGCAATAAAAAAGATTCGAAAATATATGTTTTTTATAAACAAGATCCACCGCTCACATCAATTAATTGTCCAGTAACCCAGCGGCTGTCTGGAGAAGCAAGAAATGCAACAGTATCGGCAATGTCTTCTACTTCACCTAAGCGATTGAAGGCAGAAATAGTAGTAGCATATTGTTTCATCATTGGATCGCTCAAGAGTTCTGCATTCATATCTGTTTTAATAAATCCAGGAAGTATTGCATTCACTGTAATTCCACGTGCTCCGAGCTGTTTTGCTAGTGTGAAAGTCATTGTATTAATAGCGCCTTTCGTCATACTATATGCAATGAAATCAGGTAAAGAAATACGAGTTGCAGCGGATGAAATATTAATAATTCGGCTATTGTTACGTAAACGAGATAGAGCTTGTTGAATGATAAAAAATGGTGCTTTTGCATTTACTGAAACCATTCTATCAAAAAATTGTTCAGTCGTTTCTTCAATAAAAGCACCAGGACCAATTCCAGCGTTGTTTATTAAAATATCAAATTTAGTACCACCAGTTCTTTTTTGTAATTCGTTATCCAAAGAACTATAAAGGGTCTCTACTTCATGTAAAGATTCAAGATTTGCACAGATAGAAAAAGCTGATCCACCATTTGATTGAATTTCATAAACAGTTTCTTCAGCATCTTCTTTTCGATTACCATAATGAACAGCAACTAATGCACCGTCGTTTGCTAAACGTTTTGCGATAGCACGTCCAATTCCTCGGCTTGCCCCTGTAACTAATGCTACTTTTCCTTTTAACATAGTTTTCTCATCTCCTCATAAATTTTAAATGTTTTTAAGTTATTTTTCTTTATGTAGTAATGCGAACATACTTAAGTAATATATGAGTATGTGTAAGAAGTTCATTCCGATTTTGTTTTG
Source organism: Bacillus sp. MN7755 (assembly GCF_054771475.1). Taxonomy (NCBI): domain Bacteria; kingdom Bacillati; phylum Bacillota; class Bacilli; order Caryophanales; family Bacillaceae; genus Bacillus; species Bacillus sp. MN7755. The sequence continues at coordinate 84,231 of NZ_BTRL01000028.1, read as the reverse complement.
AGAAAAAATAAATATACTTCTCTTAAATTGATTGAATTTTATTTTTTTTAGAAAAACATGTTGACAATGAAAAGAACAACGTCCTATAATACGTTTAACAAATAAAAGTTAATTAAGAATTTTCTAACTTTATATGTTGTATATGCAAAGAAGAGGAAAGTAGATGATTATGATCGTTTCAGAGAGCTACTCCTAGGCTGTGAGAGTAGTAACAATCGAATCATTGAAGATCACCTCGGAGCATCGCTTGCGAAAGGGAAACTGAGTAGAGAGCGACGGCATCGTCTCCGGTAAAAGGACGGGGGTCTAATTGGACCTACAGAGCTTATATTTCGTGAGAAGTATAAGGAAGCTGAGTGGTAACGCGAAACTCTCGCCTCAGCAATCAAAGCTACTAAATTGTAGTAGTTGATTGCTGGGGCGAGAGTTTTTATTTTAAAAAATAGAATAAGAGAATGCGTAGAAGAGGAGAGTAAATGATATACATTGTTTCAGAGAGCTGCCCCAAGGCTGTGAGGGTGGTAACAATCGAATCATTGAAGATCACCTCGGAGCACTACTTTTGAAAATAGTAAAAAGTAGCGGAGTTGTTTCCGATAGAAAAACAAAAGTCTAATTGGACTTGCAGAGCTTACATTTCGTGAGAAGTGTAAGGAAGCTGAGTGGTACCACGATTCCCTCGTCTCAGCAATGGATTGCTACTAGTATGTATTATGTAATCGATTGTTGAGACGAGTATATTTTTAAGGTTTATATACTGAATATTCTGTTAAAATACTCATCTCAGCAATCGATATAGAAATTGATTGCAAAAATAGAGAGAAAAAGAGGAGCGATGTGAGATGGGAAACCAGTACATTTATATGAATGGAGAATTTGTAGAAAAAGAAAAGGCAGTTGTTTCAGTATATGATCACGGTTTTTTATACGGAGACGGTGTATTTGAAGGAATTCGTAGTTACGGTGGAAATGTATTTTGTTTAAAAGAACATGTAAAACGATTGTATGAATCGGCAAAATCTATTTTACTTACAATCCCACTGACGGTTGAAGAAATGGAAGAAGCGGTTTTACAGACACTTCAAAAAAATGAGTATGCAGATGCCTACATTCGATTAATTGTTTCAAGAGGAAAAGGGGACTTAGGACTTGATCCGAGAAGTTGTGTGAAACCGAGCGTTATTATCATTGCAGAACAATTAAAATTATTCCCACAGGAATTTTATGATAATGGACTAAGTGTTGTATCTGTTGCATCAAGACGTAATACGCCAGATGCATTAGATCCACGTATTAAGTCAATGAATTACTTAAATAACGTACTTGTAAAAATTGAAGCGGCACAAGCAGGAGTGCTAGAGGCCCTTATGTTAAATCAGCAAGGATATGTTTGTGAAGGATCTGGAGATAATGTTTTCGTTGTGAAAGATGGAAAAGTGCTAACACCTCCTTCATATTTAGGAGCGTTAGAAGGCATTACGAGAAATAGTGTTATTGAGTTATGTGAGCGACTGAGTATCCCGTGTGATGAAAGACCATTCACTCGCCATGACGTTTATGTAGCGGATGAAGTGTTTTTAACAGGAACGGCAGCAGAATTAATTCCAGTTGTAAAAGTTGATTCAAGAGAAATTGGAGATGGGAAACCAGGAAGTGTAACGAAACAATTGACAGAGGAATTTAAAAAGTTAACGAGAGAAAGAGGCGTACGTGTTCCAGGACTGGCGGAAAGCTTAATGTAGATAGGGAGAGGAGTTAATTGAAATGGAACAGCAGTATACAACTTATGAGAAATTTCAGTGTGAAGAAGTGACAGGAGCAGGACACGTTATTCAATGCTTAAAGAAATTAGGCGTAACGACTGTTTTCGGTTATCCGGGCGGAGCTATTTTGCCAGTATATGATGCGTTATACGGAAGTGGATTAAAGCACGTATTAACTCGTCATGAACAAGCTGCCATTCATGCGGCTGAAGGTTATGCAAGAGCTTCTGGAAAGGTCGGGGTAGTATTTGCTACCTCTGGCCCAGGGGCGACGAATTTAGTTACGGGCTTAGCAGATGCTTATATGGATTCGATTCCTTTAGTTGTCATTACAGGGCAAGTTGCAACACCACTCATCGGAAAAGACGGGTTTCAAGAAGCTGATGTTGTCGGAATTACAGTACCTGTTACGAAGCATAATTACCAAGTTCGTGAGGTGAATCAGTTATCACGTATTGTACAAGAAGCTTTTTACATCGCTGAAAGTGGGCGACCGGGACCTGTATTAATTGATGTTCCAAAAGATGTTCAAAATGAAAAGGTAACAAGTTTTTATAATGAAGTAATTGAGATTCCAGGGTACAAACTAGAGCCTATGCCAGACAGTATGAAGCTTAGAGAGATAGCTAAAGAAATTTCAAAAGCGAAACGCCCACTTCTTTATATTGGAGGAGGTGTCATTCATTCAGGTGGATCTGATGAACTTATCAAATTTGCGAAGAAGAATCGTATTCCAGTCGTGTCAACTTTAATGGGACTGGGTGCATATCCGCCGGGAAATCCATTATTTTTAGGAATGCTCGGTATGCATGGAACGTACGCTGCAAACATGGCAGTAACAGAATGCGATTTACTACTTGCTTTAGGTGTTCGCTTCGATGATCGTGTAACAGGAAAATTAGAACTCTTTTCTCCGCATTCGAAAAAGGTACATATTGATATAGATCCTTCAGAGTTTCATAAAAATATAACGGTAGAGTATCCGATTGTTGGAGATGTGAAAAAAGTGTTACACATGCTGTTACATATGCCAATTTATACACAAACAGATGAATGGCTTACGAAAATTGAGGAGTGGAAAGCGGAATACCCTCTTTCCTATATTCAAAAAGAAGGTGAGTTAAAACCACAGCATGTTATTAACTTAGTGAGTGAATTAACGAATGGTGAAGCGGTTGTCACCACAGAGGTAGGACAGCATCAAATGTGGGCTGCTCACTTCTATAAAGCGAGAAAACCTCGGACTTTTCTTACATCTGGCGGGCTAGGAACGATGGGATTTGGTTTCCCGGCAGCTATTGGTGCTCAGCTTGCGAAAGAAGAAGAACTCGTCATTTGTATTGCAGGCGATGCCTCTTTTCAAATGAACATTCAAGAACTACAAACAATTGCTGAAAATAACATCCCTGTAAAAGTATTTATTATAAACAACAAATTTTTAGGGATGGTAAGGCAGTGGCAAGAAATGTTTTATGAAAATCGTTTATCAGAATCAAAGATTGGATCGCCAGATTTTGTGAAAGTGGCAGAAGCTTATGGAGTGAAGGGATTAAGGGCGACAAATGCAACAGAGGCGAAACAAGTGATGTTAGAAGCATTTGCTCATGGAGGTCCTGTCGTAGTTGATTTTTGTGTAGAAGAAGGTGAAAACGTATTTCCGATGGTTCCGCCAAACAAAGGGAATAACGAAATGATTATGAAGAGGTGGGAAGAATGAGTCATACTTTTTCACTCGTTATTCATAACGAGCCAAGCGTCTTATTACGTATAAGTGGAATTTTTGCTCGGCGTGGGTATTATATTTCTTCTTTACATTTAAACGAAAAAGATACTAGTGGTGTTTCTGAAATGAAACTCACAGCAGTTTGTACTGAAAATGAAGCGACATTACTTGTTAGTCAACTGAAAAAGTTAATTGATGTACTGCAAGTAAATAAATTATAAGGAGTGTATGGAATATGAAAACGTATTATGAGAAAGATGCAAATGTAGAGTTATTACAAGGGAAAACAGTAGCGGTAATTGGTTATGGATCTCAAGGTCATGCGCAGGCGCAAAATTTACGCGATTCTGGTGTGGAAGTTGTAGTTGGTGTTAGGCAGGGTAAGTCTTTTGAAGTAGCAAAAGCAGATGGATTTGAAGTAATGTCTGTTTCAGAAGCAGTTCGAACCGCTCAAGTTGTACAAATGTTATTGCCAGATGAACAGCAAGCACATGTGTATAAAGCAGAAGTAGAAGAGAATCTTAGCGAAGGGAAAATGTTACTTTTCTCACATGGATTTAATATTCATTTCGGACAAATTAATCCGCCAAGTTACGTAGATGTAGCAATGGTCGCGCCAAAAAGTCCAGGTCATCTCGTTCGTCGTGTATTCCAAGAAGGGAATGGTGTTCCGGCATTAGTCGCAGTACATCAAGATGCAACAGGCACAGCATTAAATGTAGCACTTGCGTATGCAAAAGGTGTAGGGTGTACACGTGCAGGTGTAATTGAAACGACATTCCAAGAAGAAACGGAGACGGATTTATTCGGTGAGCAAGCGGTACTTTGTGGCGGGGTAACTGCACTTGTGAAAGCTGGTTTTGAAACGTTAACGGAAGGCGGGTATCGTCCTGAAATTGCATACTTTGAATGTTTGCATGAATTAAAGTTAATTGTTGATTTAATGTACGAAGGTGGATTAACGAACATGCGCCACTCTATTTCAGATACTGCAGAGTTCGGAGATTATGTAACAGGATCGAGAATTGTTACAGATGAAACGAAGAAGGAAATGAAGCGTGTTCTGACAGAAATCCAGCAAGGAGAATTTGCGAAGAAATGGATTTTAGAAAATCAAGCGGGACGTCCGACGTATAACGCAATGAAAAAAGCAGAACAAAATCATCAATTAGAAAAAGTGGGAGCAGAGCTTCGTGAAATGATGAGCTGGATTCATGCATCGAAAGAATTAGTAAAGAAATAGAGTAAGAGAGTATAAATGAAAAATATGTAAGAGGGGATTTGACAAGATGAGAAGTGATATGATTAAAAAAGGTTTTGATAAAGCGCCGCACCGTAGTTTATTAAAAGCAACTGGTTTGAAAGATGAAGATTTTGATAAACCTTTCATAGCAATTTGTAATTCTTTTATTGAAATTATTCCAGGGCATAAACACTTGAACGAGTTTGGGAAACTTGTAAAAGAGGCAGTTCGTGCGGCAGGTATGGTACCATTCGAATTCAATACAATTGGAGTTGACGATGGTATTGCGATGGGACATATCGGTATGCGTTATTCTCTTCCGAGTCGTGAGATTATTGCAGATTCAGTAGAAACGGTTGTAAATGCACACTGGTTTGACGGCATGATTTGTATCCCAAACTGTGACAAAATTACACCAGGTATGATGATGGCCGCACTACGTATTAACATTCCGACTGTGTTTGTTTCAGGCGGCCCGATGGCAGCAGGAAAAACATCTAAAGGAGAAGTTGTTGATCTGAGTTCCGTTTTTGAAGGAGTAGGAGCTTATCAATCTGGGAAAATTTCAGAAGAAGAATTAAAAGATATTGAAGATCATGGCTGTCCATCTTGTGGCTCTTGTTCGGGTATGTTTACCGCGAACTCTATGAATTGTTTATGTGAAGTTTTAGGTTTAGCTCTTCCTGGAAACGGGAGTATTTTAGCAATTGATCCAAGACGTGAAGAGTTAATTAAACAAGCAGCAGAGAAATTGAAAATTTTAATTGAAAGAGATATTAAGCCGCGCGATATTGTAACAGAAGAAGCAATTGACGATGCTTTTGCACTTGATATGGCGATGGGTGGATCAACGAATACAGTACTACACACGCTAGCACTCGCACAAGAAGCAGGACTAGATTATGATATGAACCGTATTGATGCAGTTTCAAGACGTGTACCTCATTTATGTAAAGTAAGTCCAGCCTCAAATTGGCATATGGAAGATATTGATCGTGCGGGCGGGATTAGTGCAATTTTGAAAGAGATGAGCCGGAAAGAAGGAGTACTTCATCTTGATCGAATAACTGCTACTGGGCAAACATTAAGAGAAAATATTGCTGATGCAGAGATTAAAGATAAGGAAGTTATTCACTCTCTCGAAAACCCTCATAGTGAAGAAGGGGGATTGCGTATATTAAAAGGCAACCTTGCGAAAGACGGAGCAGTTATTAAAAGCGGTGCAACTGAAGTAAAACGATTTGAAGGACCTTGCGTTATTTTTAATTCACAAGATGAGGCACTTGCTGGCATTATGCTTGGGAAAGTGAAAAAAGGAGATGTAGTTGTCATTCGTTATGAAGGACCAAGAGGTGGCCCTGGTATGCCAGAAATGTTAGCACCAACATCAGCAATTGCTGGAATGGGATTAGGTGCTGAGGTTGCATTATTAACGGATGGACGTTTCTCTGGAGCTTCACGTGGAATTTCAGTAGGACATATTTCACCAGAAGCAGCTGCGGGCGGAACGATTGCACTTCTTGAACAAGGGGATATCGTTTGTATCGATGTTGAGGAACGCTTGCTAGAAGTAAGAGTGAGTGATGAGGAATTAGAAAAGCGTAAAAAAGAATGGAAACGACCAGAACCGAAAGTGAAAACTGGCTGGCTTGGACGTTATGCGCAAATGGTAACATCGGCGAATACGGGGGCAGTCCTAAAAATTCCGAATTTTGATTGAGCCAATTTAAAAGAGATAAGGATGATAGAAAATGGTGCAGAAAGTAAAGGAAAGAGTGAAAATTGAAGATATCTTAATGGCTCATAATTGCATGAAAGACATCGTTATTAAAACACCGTTACAACGTGATACAGTTCTATCTGAGAAATATGATTGTGACGTTTATGTAAAACGAGAAGACTTACAATTGATTCGCTCCTTCAAAATTCGGGGTGCGTACAATTTAATTCAAAGTTTATCAAAAGAACAATTACAAAATGGTGTTGTGTGTGCAAGTGCCGGTAATCATGCGCAAGGAGTTGCTTATACATGTAATTTATTGAAGATTCCGTCAAAAATTTTCATGCCGACGACGACACCTAAACAAAAAGTATCACAAGTACAATTTTTCGGTGGTGATTTTGCGGAAATTGTATTAGTTGGTGATACATTTGATAGCTCTTTCCAAGAAGCACAGCGCTATTGTGAAGAAAATAGAATGACGTTTGTTCATCCGTTTGATGATCCGTATGTCGTTGCTGGTCAAGGGACAGTGGCAGTTGAAATTATGCATGATATGGAGAAATCGGTTGATTATATCTTTACAGCAATCGGCGGTGGTGGATTAGCATCAGGTGTTGGTACATATGTAAAAGGTGTTAGTCCTGCTACAAAGATCATTGGTGTAGAGCCAATGGGAGCTGCATCTATGAAAGAGGCTTTTCTTCAAAATGAAAATGTCGCTTTGGAGAAAATAGATAGTTTTGTTGATGGGGCAGCTGTTAAAAAGGTAGGAAAGTTAACATTTGAAACTTGTAAAGATGTCATTGATGACATTGTTTTAGTACCAGAGGGAAAGGTTTGTACGACGATTTTAGAACTGTATAAGAAAAATGCAATTGTAGCAGAGCCTGCTGGTGCACTTTCTATTGCAGCACTTGATCTATATAGGGATGAAATTAAAGGTAAAACAGTTGTATGCACATTAAGTGGTGGGAATAATGATATTGATAGAATGCAAGAAATGAAAGAACGTTCTCTCATTTACGAAGGGTTAAAGCATTATTTCATCATTGAATTCCCGCAACGTTCGGGAGCGCTAAGAGAATTTCTTGATAAAGGATTAGGACCAGAAGATGATATTACGCGCTTTGAATACATTAAGAAACATAATAAGGAAAATGGTCCAGCACTAGTCGGAGTAGAGTTAAAACATAAAGAGGATTATGAGCAATTAATTACTCGTTTTAAAGAAAATAATATTCAATTTGTGGAGCTTAATAAAAATCCTGTTTTATTTGATTTACTTATTTAATAGAAGGAAAGGGTTAGCATACAGTTGTAATTGAAACAAAAAAGATAGATACAAGCAAGGGAAACGCTGCTTGTTCTATCTTTTTTACAATTAAACTAAATAATTTCCATATTCAAGAAGGATAAAGCTAGTTAACCAAAAGAGTATCGCAATACGAATGATTACATACATAGTGAATTCAAAAGTAGTAAGTTTTCGTTCTCGTTTTATTTTTTTTAGAAGTCTAACAGAGAAAACTGAACATAAAAGTAGAACCGCAATAGACATTTTATAAATGTTCTCTAACAAACTTACATTTTCTAATAAGTCTTTCAGCATGTTCATCACCTATTCTGTAAAGTATGTTACAGAGAAATAGATCTTGCGTTGTTTAGTTGCGGGTGTTTTTTATGTTCCCTGTATCATCAATTTTTACATCAGTTGAAATTGTTTGTAAATATTGTAGAGCTTTTCTCTTTTCCTCCTCATTTACAGGGGAAATTTGATTATTACGAATGATGTAAGGGTTGAATGACATTTGGACATCCTTTCCTTTAAAAGTTAAAGTTAATACGCCAGTTTCGGCACTTTTTCCATTCACATAACTTGGGAATAAAAAGTTTCCTAATGAGTAAGCGACAGGAACGTTATTATAATATTCAAACCCTTGTAACCAATGTGGATGACTTCCCACAATCGCGTCGGCTCCTGCTTCAACCATTTTAGGTACATATTGTTTTTGGTATTCTACCGGACGATTTGATTTTTCAACGCCCCAATGCATATAGACAATTAAATAGTCTGCATCTTGTTTTTGTTCTTTAATTGTTTTTGTTACAAGGTTTAAATCATATCCATTTGCAACACCAGGCTTATTTTCACCAGCTACCCAAGTAAAGTCAGGCATAAATCGAACGAAGGAAAGGAATTTGAACTTTTTCCCTTTTACTATTATTTCTCGTGCTGTATATGCATCTTTTGCATTTTTTCCGGCGCCAATATAAGGGAACTTTAATTTTTCTACATGAGAGATTGTATCTAATAATCCCTCTTGACCATAATCAAGTGTATGATTATTCCCGATATTTACGATGTCATATCCAGTATTTTTAATCGCTTGTAGTGTGGATGGATCACTTTTAATCCAAAATAGCTGTCCAGGTGCTTTCTTTTCTTTCGTTGTAAATGCTGACTCTAAATTAACGAAAGAAATATCAGCTTTTTTTATTTCTTCTTTTACATGTTGGAATGGGTAGTCAGCCCCGTTTTTTTCGATTACCGGACGTAATTGCCAATCTAACATTGTATCACCAGAAAAGGTGAGTGTAATTTCCGGGTTTTCTATTTTCTTCTCGCTTGTTGAAGCGGTTTTGTTAGATTTGTTTTGGAAATTGGGTTTGTCTTTCGCTTTTGAAGTAAAAGAGTGGTTAATTAATACAACAATTGGTGTAATGCAAAAGGCTATTAACAAAAATCGTTTTAGTAAAGTTTTCATAAATACCTTCCCTTTTGAGTTTATCCCGCAATTAAATTAGCAATGAGTCTATAAAAAATAATTGGTTTATGTGCAGATACAAAAAAATGCGGATTATGTAGTGAAAAACATTTGTTAATATTCTCAATATTAAGTTAACATATAGATAACCTGTAAATCAATGTATAAACCAAAATATAGAAATAAAGAATTAGAAGGGTGAAGAACGAGAGATGGTTATATTAGGGGCAGTTGTAAATGGGATTTGTATTATATTTGGTACTTTACTTGGTAAATTATTTAGTAAGATTCCAGAAAGTATGAAGGGAACCATAATGCACGCAATCGGTTTAGCGGTTACTGCGCTTGGACTTCAAATGGCATTGAAAAGTGAAAATTTTCTTGTTGTCATTTTAAGTTTAGTGATTGGTACCGTCATCGGGGAATGGCTACAATTAGAGGGAAAGTTAAAACTGTTAGGAGATTGGCTAGAAAATAAAGTTGGATCGAAAGGAAAAGGAAGCATATCAGAAGGTTTTGTAACAGCTACTCTTATTTTTGCAATTGGTGCGATGGGGATACTTGGTGCACTTGACAGTGGGATTCGCGGAAATCATGATATTTTATTTACAAAGGCGATTATCGATGGATTTATTTCTATTATATTAACGACAACTCTAGGGATTGGCGTAGTGTTTTCAGCGATTCCAGTCATTTTATATGAAGGTGGTATTGCAGTTTTTGCAACACAAATTAATAGTGTTGTCCCGAAAGAATTAATGAATCAATTTATAGTGGAAATGACAGCTACAGGCGGTATTATGATAGCCGCAATTGGATTGAATTTACTCGGATTTATTAAAATTAAAGTCGCAAATTTACTTCCAGGTATATTAGTAGTTGGAATCATTGTTTCACTTATTTATAGTTACGGTTTAATAGTAAAGTAGTAGGGGGATGGAGATACATATGGAGGAATTTCAATTTACAAAACGTGTGCATAACATATTGAAGATTGCAGCAGAAGAAGCAGAATGTAATATCATTCAACCAGTTCATCTGTTTATCGGTATGTGTAAAGAAGGTACTGGCGTTTGTGGCGAGTTGTATATGTATTTGTTTCGTAGCGTGGGTTCAGATTTTTTAGAAAAACTTTCAATACAAAAACAAACTGATTTAACGAATCAAGAGTATAAAAAAATAGGACAATATAAGTTATCTTATAAGATGCTAGAAGTTTTACAAATAGCGAAGAAACGTATGGAACGTTTCCGGCAAGTATTAATGAATGAAGGACATGTTATATATGCACTATTTCGCGCGGATACGTTTATTGAAAATCCACAAATACAAAAAGATATATTACGTATTATAGCTGAGCCAAGAGATTTAGCGGTCGATTTAAAATGTTTTGTTCCTACTTATAATAATTTAACTTGTCATGTTAGACAGGCTAACTCTTCTGATTTTGAAAAATTAACAAGCTTTGTCAATGAGGAATTTGGTGAACGTTGGTTACATTCGGTAGAGTATGGGTTTCGTACATATAAAGAAAATTTACCTATTTACATAGTAGAACAAGAAGAAGTGATAGTAGGTTTTGCTTGTTATGATGTAGTGAGAGGAAAGAAGGGATTGTTTGGTCCGATGGGCACAGCGAAACAAAATCGTTTGAAAGGTGTAGGAAATCAATTGTTACATTGTTGTTTACATAGTATGAAGCAAGATGGATATGCATATGCAATTGTTGGACAAGCGGGTCCGATTGAGTTTTACGAGAGAAATTGTGATGCTAGTTTAATACCAATAATGGATAAGTAACCAACTCCATATATGGGAGTTGGTTTTATTATGAAAATAATGTAGAGATGTAGTGATTCTTACTGGAAAATAGCGGGTTTTGTAGTAAGTCTTACAAATAAAGCAAATTACTAAACTTTTTACAAGAAAGGGTGTAGAATGGGTATCGAATGAAAGAAGGTGTGAAAATGGCCAGCTGGAAACGAAATTTAATGATTTGTTGGCTAGGTTGTTTTACCACTGCGGCCGGTATGAGCCTAGTAATTCCTTTCTTATCTTTTTATATTGAGGAATTAGGGGTGACTGGCACTTCTAGTATTGCACAGTGGTCGGGACTTGCATTTGGTGTAACGTTTTTAATGGGTGCGATCGTATCACCGATATGGGGAAAGCTTGGTGATATACATGGACGGAAATTGATGCTGATTCGCGCGAGCCTTGGTATGGCGATTATTATGACGCTTATGGGGTTTGTAACGGATGTATATCAATTAGTCGCACTAAGATTTTTGATGGGAGCAGTATCTGGATTCCTTTCAACGGCGATGACATTTATTGCAGCAGAAACTCCGACAGAGCATTCAGGTTGGGCAATTTCCACAATTTCAACTGGTGGCGTGAGCGGTTCATTACTTGGACCATTACTTGGAGGCTATTTATCTGAATTGATTGGAATGCGCCATGTCTTTCTTGTTACAGGAGCTTTTTTATTCCTTTCTTTTCTAATCGTCTTTTTCTTCTTACATGAAGAAAATCACTCTGCCAAGGCAAAAAAAGCACAGCCGAAAAAAGTATGGACGATGGTTCCAGCAAAGCATTTAATTATTAGTTTATTTGTAACAACATTTATTATTCAACTTGCGAATATGTCAATTCAACCTATTATTACGTTATACGTAAAGAATTTGGAAGGGGCAGGGACATCTCATATCGAAATGATTGCAGGGGCAGTCATGTCAGCGACAGGGCTAGCAGTTATTTTGGCAGCACCAAGACTAGGAAGATTATCAGATCAAATCGGTCCTCAAAAAACATTAGTTGTAGCGTTGTTTGCTGCAGGAATTATCTTTATTCCGCAAGCATTTGTAACCTCAGCTTGGCAACTATTAATTCTTCGATTTTTATTAGGTATCGCACAAGCAGGATTATTACCTTCCGTACAAACTCTACTAAAACAACATACACCAACCCATGTAACCGGACGAATATTTGGATATAATCAATCGTTTCAGTTTTTAGGAAATATGATTGGACCAGTACTTGGTGGACAAATTGCAGCACATGCAGGATTCCAATATGTGTTCTTCTCTACTTCATCACTATTATTTATCGCGTGCATTTGGGTTTATTTTCATAATAAGAACGAAGAAGTATCAGAGAAACGACATTTGGAAGTTAGTTAACTAAGTGAATGAAAAAAGGATGAAGCAACGATTGCTTCATCCTTTTCTTTAAAATGTAAGACATAGATAACTTAATGTACCAAGCTCATAACTACGGTGAATGACTTCACCCTTATTATCGCCACTTCCCATAGCGATAAATAAAGGAACAAAATGCTCTGCTCTTGGAACTGCTAATTGTGCATGAGGCGCACTGTTTTCCCAATTAAACAATGCATCTTTATCAGTAGTCTGCATATGTTTAATAATCCAATCATCGAATTCAATTGCCCATTGTTCGGGTGTGGTTTGATTCCATTTCAAAGCTCGTAAGTTATGAACGGTAACACCGCTACCGATTACTAAAATATCTTCTTGCCCAAGTCCTTTTAATGCTTCTCCAATCTTAAATTGTTCTTTTGCAGGAAGAAATGGATTAACTGATATTTGTACGACAGGAATATTCGCTTCTGGATACATACGATGCAGAAGTGTCCATGAGCCATGATCTAAACCTCTCGTCATATTATGATGGACTGGAATACCTTTATTTTTAAATTTTGTTTCTAGCATAGATGCAATGCTAGAAGAACCTTTTGCGCGATATTTAATTTCGTATAACTCAGGAGGAAAACCTCCAAAATCATAAATTGTTTCATATTCGTTATCTGAGGAGGAAATCGTTAATACTTCACTTTCCCAGTGAGCAGTAAAAATAACAATTGCTTTCGGTTTATATGTTTCTCCAAGTGTTTTTAAAAAGCGTGTATAATCTGTATCTTGAATAGCGAGCATTGGTGAACCATGTGCTAAAAATAATGATGGCATCATAATAGAAACCTCCTAAAAATATAATAATTACTTTATGTAAGTAACTATATAATTTTATTTCCTATTCGTCAACATAATAGTTTGACAGCTAATCGATAAAGTGCGGCATTTGTCATAATGAAAGCAATTGCATATAATACATAATAAGAATAATGAATGTATATTCATTTTTTTAATAGATACATAAAAGATTTGGGGGCTGACGAAATGAACGTACAGGAAAGTTTCGTTACGGCATTGGATGGATCGGAAATTTATCTACGCAAGTGGTTACCAGAAGGAGATCCGCGAGGGATTATTCAAATTGCACATGGTATGACAGAGCATGCAGGTGTTTATACTGACTTTATTGATGCGTTATTAGAAGCAGGGTATGGCGTTTATGCGCATGATCATAAAGGTCATGGGAAAACAGTAAAAAGAGAAGAAGATTATGGTCATTTTGAACCGGATATAGGATGGAATCAGGCTGTGTCTGATGTGGTCTTTGTTTCGGAAATGATAAAAGAAGAACAGACATGTCCACTATTTATACTTGGTCATAGTATGGGGTCTTTCCTATCAAGACGAGCAGTGCAACTTCGAGGCGAATTATATGATGGTTTTCTTATTTCAGGAACTGGTGGGAGTCCAGGGTTTTTAGGAGTCATTGGTCATAAAGTAGCAACAATCGAAATGAAATTACGCGGGGCAAAAACGAAAAGTCCGATGTTAAACTTTTTATCTTTCGGAAACTTTAATTCGAACTTTAAGCCAAATCGTACAAGTTTTGATTGGTTATCTTCAGATAATAATCAAGTTGATAAATATATTGCGGATCCGTTATGTGGATTCATTTGTACGACGAGTTTCTATCGAGAATTATTTTCTGGTGTATTAGAAGTAAATAAACTAGAAGAATACAAGAAGACGCCAAGCAATCTTCCAATACATATATTCTCTGGAGACCGTGATCCTGTTGGAGATATGGGGAAAGGCGTAAAAGAAGTATATGAAAACTATAAAAAATGTGGTGTGAAAGACGTGACACTACGTTTGTATGAAAATGGAAGACATGAAATGTTCCATGAAGTGAATAGAGATGAAGTATTTAAAGATTTGATTTCGTGGTTAGATGCGCATAATAGATAAGAAAGTTAAGCTCAAACTGTTTGTAGTTTGGGCTTGTATTTATATATTCGTTAGAGATAAGGACAAAGTGTTTTTTTTAAATTGCTTCAAACAAATATAGAAATAGTTTCAAGGAGATGAATATATGAAATTTGGAATTATCGGCCCATCAGAAGATGAAATTATGCCATTTATTGAAGAGATGACTAATAAGGAAATAACGAACCTTGCGATGTTAACGTTTCATAGTGGGAAATATGAAAATGTGGAAGTTGTTGCATTGTATTGTGGTGTATGTAAAGTTAACGCAGCTATTGCAACTCAAATATTAATCGATAAGTTTGATGTAACTCATATTATTGTAACAGGTGTTGCAGGAGCGATTGATAAAGTATTGAAAATTGGAGATACAGTAATTTCAACAGAAATAGCATATCACGATGTTGATGAAGGGATCTTAACTGAATATCATCCATGGATGGAAAGTGTGTACTTTAATACAGATAGTACACTTCTTGAATTGAGCCGTGAAGTGATTGAGAACAATCAATTTACCCAAAATATTTATTTTGGAAAAGTTGTTACTGGGGAGGCGTTTATTAGTGAAAGCGGCCGTACAGAAATAATCTCTAAATACAATCCATTTTGTGTAGATATGGAAACTGCAAGTATAGCTCACGTCTGTTATGCAAATACAATTCCGTTTTTAGCAGTGAGATCAATAACAGATACAGAAGAAGCGTCTGGCATAGAAGTGTTTGAAGATAATTGTGTTTCTGCTTCTCATCATTCCATTCATTTTGTTAAGAAGTTATTAGCATTAGTGAAAAAGTAAAGAAATATCGTATGAGAAGAAACCTCACTTTTTGAAGTGAGGTTTTTTAAGGTAATGGAGTAATAGTTGAGGAAACTATTTTTAAAATGTGATATAGCTTTGAAAGTTGTAGTTGCGATATTTTAAGATGAACTTCTAATCACATTTTTTATACACGGCAACAGCTGTCTATTCATAATAGTAGTATAATAGTGAATGAGGTGTTAATAGAATGGAAGATAAAACATTAGGTTTACTACTAGATGTTGTTGGGGAATTATTTTCGGATGAAATTTCAATTGCTGTATCAAATACGAAAGAATATATATACTATCGGCCAAGTAAACGAATTGATTTAAAGATAAGCACCGGGGATCTTATTAAGGAAGGAACGATTGCTCATAAAGCAATGGTGACGAACCAAAAAACTTCTGAGTTTATTAATCGGGATGTTTTTGGTATTCCTTATCATGGGATGGCCGTACCATTTTCAAACAATGGAAAGCTTGAAGGGTGCGTGACGGCTATTTATCCAGCTTTATCGGATGGAAAGTCAGTCGTTACTTTAAAAACAACAGATGGCTGGATTCCGGTTCCATTTTCAAAGGTCATGTATTTAGAGGCGAAAGATAAAAAGACGTATGTGAATACAGAAGAGTTAACAGGAACACATAAATACTCGCTACAAGAATTCGAATACTTGCTTCCGAAAGATTCATTTATTAGATGCCACCGTTCCTTTATTGTAAATGTAAATCATATTAAAGCGATATATCCTGATACGCATTCTACTTTTGTACTTTCGATGGATAACGGAGAGAGGGTACCAGTTAGTCAATCGTACGCCAGTTATTTTCGTAAGCTTCTAGGATTCTAAATTATTCTGCTTTAGAACCTAGATTCGCTGTTTTATCTGAATTTTCGGCATTGTATACTGAAATCCCTATTTGGATACTGTTAAAGTGTAAAATAATTATGAATATTCACAGGGAGAGGGATTACATATGGAGAATAATTTGGATAGAATTAGGGATCAACGTCTGAAAGATCGCGTAGTTACACCTGAAGAAGCAGCTTCATGGATTGAAAGTGGAATGACTTTAGGCTTAAGTGGGTTTACACGTGCAGGTGATGTGAAAGCAGTCCCATTTGCGCTTGTAAACCGAGTTAAGAATGATAAATCTTTTAAAGTAAATGTGTATACTGGTGCCTCTTTAGGTTCTGATGTAGATAAATTATTTGCGGAAGCAGGAATTTTAGGGAAAAGATTGCCTTTCCAAGCAGATGCGACTATGCGAAAAGGGATTAATAATGGAGACTTTTTATTTGTGGATCAGCACTTGTCTCATACAGCAGAGTTACTTCGCGCTGACGTTATGGATGTAGATTTTGCTATTTTGGAAGCGGTTGCGATTACTGAGGACGGCATGATTATTCCAACGACTTCAATAGGAAATTCTTTAGCGTTTTCTTTAAATGCTAAGTCTATCATTATTGAAATGAATATGGCACAATCCGCGCAGCTAGAAGGACTACATGATTTATATGAACCAGGTAAACAAGGAGAAAGGCTTCCAATTCCAATTGTGAAAACGAATGATCGAATTGGAACGATTGGTATTCCTATCGATGCTGAAAAGGTGAAGGGGATTGTGTTTACGAACCAACTAGACTCGCCATCAACAATTGTTCCTCCGGATGAAGAAACTGTTATTATGGCACAGCATTTAATAGAGTTCCTTCGAGAAGAAGTAAAAGTGGGCCGATTAACAAATCGTTTAGCACCGTTACAATCGGGAATTGGTTCAGTGGCTAATGCAGTTCTTCATGGAATGTTAGATTCCGAGTTTGAAGATTTAGAAGTGTATTCTGAGGTTTTACAGGATGCGGTATTTGATCTTATGGATGCTGGAAAAGTCAATTTTGCTTCATGCTGTTCGATCACACTTTCTGAGGAGAAAATGCAAAAAGTATTTTCTAACTTTGAAAAATATCGTCACAAATTAATGATGCGCCCACAAGAGATTTCAAATCATCCTGAAATCATTCGCCGCCTTGGATTAATCTCGATTAATACTGCTTTAGAATTAGATATATACGGAAATGTAAACTCTACTCATGTTTTAGGTACAAAAATGATGAACGGTATCGGTGGTTCTGGTGACTTTGCAAGAAATGCCCGTCTAGCTATCTTTGTTACTAAATCGATTGCGAAAGGTGGTAACATTTCAAGTATCGTTCCTTTCGTTTCTCATGTAGATCATACGGAACATGATGTAGATGTTATTGTCACTGAACAAGGGTTTGCTGACTTAAGAGGACTTGCGCCAAGTGAAAGAGTGGAACTCATTATTGAGAATTGTGCACATCCAATGTATCGTGATCAGCTACGAGCTTATTACGAGGAAGCAAAAACAAGAGGCGGACAAACTCCTCATATTTTAGAGAAAGCTTTTTCTTGGCATACGAATTATGCTAAAAATGGAACGATGCTCGAAGCAGTAGTAGAAACTGTATAGGTGTGTATCGTAAGAAATAGAAAAACGAAAGACTGAGTTTGAAGATGAAATTTAGAAAAAGAGAACGCCAATTTTCAGAGATGGCGTTCTTTTTCTTTAAAAAAATTGTTACAAACCGTACTGATTATAATAAAGATTTATAAAAGTAATCTCTAATTTATAAAAATAAAAGGTTTTTTGAAGTGCTTTCCGAATCAATTTAGTAGTTTACATATCGAAGGTGGGGAGAAAGAATCATGAAGATAAGAGAAGCGTTATTTAGTGAAGCAAATGAATTAAGTGAACTCGCACTACATTCAAAAGCAACGTGGAATTATAGCGAAGAATTCATACTTGCTTGTAAGGAAGATTTAACAATTACAGAAGAGTATATAAATAATAATTTTGTATATGTTTTAGAAAATGATAATACGAAGATTGGTTTTTTCTCATTTTTACGCAATGATAAAGCTCTCGATTTCCTATACATTCATCCTCGTTAC
Organism: Bacillus sp. MN7755; assembly: GCF_054771475.1. Classification (NCBI taxonomy): domain Bacteria; kingdom Bacillati; phylum Bacillota; class Bacilli; order Caryophanales; family Bacillaceae; genus Bacillus; species Bacillus sp. MN7755. Next base: position 66,097 of record NZ_BTRL01000028.1, on the reverse strand, counting down.
AAAGGGAAGGGCTACGGGAAAAAACTTTGGGAGTTTGTAATAGAAAAAGCAAATGAACTAGGGTTAAAAAGTTTTACGATTGATAGTGATCCAAATGCAAAAGGATATTACTTGAAAATGGGAGCAGAGTTAATAGGAGAGACACCATCCACTGTTTTTAAGAATCGTTTACTGCCTCTTTTGAAATATGATGTGTAAAACTATTAATAGCAGGAGAAGATGAGAATGGATAATGTAAAGAGAAAGCAAATATGTGAAGCACTAATAAGATCGTGGTCGATTGAAACAAGCTCAAAGTGGACAATTGAAAATCCAGCAAAGGGACAATGTGGTGTTACAGCCCTAGTCGTTCAAGACATATACGGAGGAGAGATTAAAAAGACAAAAGTAAGAGAGGCGTGGCACTTTTATAACTGTATAGATGGTCAGCGCCTTGATTTTACAGAGGCTCAATTTAATGAAAAACTGAATTATACGGATGTAGAATCAAAGCGAGAAGAAGCATTTGCAGATACAAATGAAAAACAATATAGCATTTTGAAGAAAAAGATAACGAAAGAATTCAAATTATCTTTTGACTCTTAATCTTTAATAAGTTACTATAATGGTGGTAACTTATTAAAGGGAACTTCATAGAGTTGAAAGGGGAAATACTTTTGAAAACAACTTATGTAAACGCTACAATCGTAACGATGAATGAACAAAATGAAGTGATAGAAAATGGATATATCATTGTAGAAAATGATCAAATTATAGATGTAAATAGCGGGGAATTTGCTAATGATTTTGAAGTAGATGAAGTAATTGACATGAAAGGAAAGTGGGTTTTACCAGGGCTTGTAAATACACATACACACGTTGTAATGAGTCTCTTAAGAGGTATTGGCGACGATATGTTATTACAGCCGTGGCTTGAGACGAGAATTTGGCCACTTGAAAGTCAATTTACTCCAGAGCTTGCGGTCGCTAGTACGGAATTAGGATTACTTGAAATGGTGAAAAGTGGTACAACAGCATTCTCTGATATGTTTAATCCAATTGGAGTAGATCAAGATGCAATTATGGAAACGGTATCAAAGAGCGGAATGCGAGCTGCTGTTTCAAGAACTTTATTTAGCTTTGGAACGAAAGAAGATGAAAAGAAAGCAATTGAAGAAGCTGAGAAATATGTGAAGCGTTACTATAACGAAAGTGGTATGTTAACTACGATGGTTGCACCACATAGTCCATATACATGCAGTACAGAACTGTTAGAAGAGTGTGCACGTATTGCAGTAGAAAATCAAACGATGGTTCATATTCATCTTTCGGAAACGGAGCGTGAAGTACGTGATATTGAAGCACAGTACGGAAAACGTCCAGTAGAATATGCAGCAAGTTGCGGGTTGTTTAAAAGACCAACAGTTATTGCACACGGTGTAGTATTAAATGACGATGAGCGTGCATTTTTAGCAGAACATGACGTTCGAGTAGCTCATAATCCGAATAGTAATTTAAAACTAGGTTCTGGTATAGCGAATGTAAAAGCGATGCTAGAAGCAGGAATGAAAGTAGGAATTGCAACAGATAGTGTGGCATCTAACAATAATTTAGATATGTTTGAAGAAATGCGTATAGCAACATTATTACAAAAAGGTATTCACCAAGATGCAACAGCATTACCAGTTGAAACAGCACTTACACTTGCGACTAAAGGAGCTGCTGAAGTAATTGGTATGAAACAAACAGGATCACTTGAGGTTGGAAAGTGTGCTGATTTTATTACGATTGACCCGTCTAATAAGCCGCATTTACAACCAGCGGATGAAGTGTTATCACACCTTGTATATGCTGCTAGTGGAAAAGATATAAGCGATGTCATTATTAACGGAAAACATGTCGTTTGGAATGGCGAATGTAAAACGTTAGATGAAGAGCGTATTATATTTGAAGCAAGTCGATATAAACGAGGTTTACAAAGATAAGTATTTTCAGGCTGTGGAGAAAGTCTTCTCCACAGCCTGTTTTGGTGTCTGAGCCTTTTTTGTGCCAATATTGATAAAAAGAGGGAAAGGATAGATTTCTTATGAGGGGTGCTTAAAAAATGATTGTGAGTAGCGCGTATCTGTGTATGTAGATACGAGATCATCATTAGAATATATACATAAAGACTTATACTCTCAAACTGAATATATAGCTTCTCAGTGGAGCGGAGCAAGCAGTGATCGTTTCTATCAGATGTTTGATGAAGCAAAGCCAATGATGTTTAACATTTTGCAAGAATTAGATAAAATCGCAGTAGAATTAGAACGTGCAGCTGTTAAATTCCGAGAAGCGGATGAATTGTATGGCGGAAATTTAGTTGACTCTGATATTCAGGAAGGAGCCATGTGCGGAAAACTCCCTTCAAAATCAGAAGAGTCATTTTTCAATAAAAAAGATTTAAATGCTGCGTGGACTGGTATTTCTAATGGGTTTGTAGATGGTGCAGTGGATGCGTGGGAAGGACTGATATCCTTAGGTGATAAAGAAACCTGGCTTAATATGCGAGATGCGATTGTAAACTATAGGGAGACTATTCCTGCTGCATGGAACACTGTATCAGATACATTTATGAATAAATTTTGGAATGGGGATCTGGAAAGTAGAGAGCATTATGTAGCTTATGGTATAGCAACGTTAGGACTCGGGCTTCTGGGGGATAAGGGTCTTAGTAAAGCAGGACGAATGCAACTTGTTGATTATGAAACACATAGGAAAACAGGTCACACTGGCGGATATAAAATTTTGGGAAAAGACAGCGATAAGTAAGGAGGAGTATATATGAGCAACGTTACTTGGATTGGAGTAAATAAAAAAGAAATTACAGATGAAAACATTCAGAAAGTAGAACAATATTTCAATATTAAGTTCCCTATGGATTTTGTAGAATGTGTAAAGAAATATGATAGTGGTTATCCAAGACCAAAAATATTTGATGTACCCGGACAGGATGAGAATGTATTTAGTAAGCTTTTAACTTTTGATTTAGAAAGTAGAAATTCAATCATTCAAGTTTATGATGATATTAAAGATAGATTAGCAAATAAAGTATATCCCTTTGGCAAGGATTCATTTGGGAATCATCTGTGTTTTGATTACCGTAGCAATCCTGAATCACCGACAGTAGTATTTTGGGAACATGAGGAGGAAAACATAGAGGAAGCAATATATCCTGTTTGCTCAACATTTACAGAATTGCTTGCTAGTCTACGTGATTTTGAAGAAGAAGATTGAGGGAACTAAAAAACGGCCTAGAATTCTAGAACGTTTTTTTATGATTTACTAATTTTTCAACCATCATCCGTTTTCTCTAGTTCAATTACGATTACTTTTTTAGGATTACCTTTATATACAGCATCAACAGTTAGTGTAGCAATTTCATTTTTCGCTTCACTTTTTTGGATTTTATAGCTTTTAAGATCTTTGCTAACTGATTTCATTAGATCTGCATTTCCGACCACAAAAGTAACGATTTTCTTCGCTTCAGGAGTGAATAACTCTCTGAAATCTTTTGCGTTTCCTTCTTTTTCATCTTCTTCGGGATCATGATTATTTTCACATGCTGTAAATACGCTGTGAGAAGATACACGAGTAATTAAAATTAAAGATGGACTGCCAGTTGGATATTTGGGGATTATAACCAAAAAATTCACCTTATTATTTTATATGTGTTTTTTGTTAAAAATCAAAAAGATTCCAAGATAGTCCGTACCCTTTTAAAAAAGAAAGCTTTTTTCTTGAACGAATAAATATTCAAAAGAATGTCGCATCTTTCTGGTAGTATTTCTGCTATAATATATAACGTTTTATAATATTATATTTTTAAGGAGAACAACTTATGAAGTGGAAAAAGAGTCATTTAATGGTAATGGCACTTGTTACATCTTTATTATTAACAGCTTGTAATAATAAAGCGAATAAAAGCGAAACAGAGGCAAAAAAACAAGTATTAAATGTAACGGTATCAGAAGAAATTCCTTCTCTTGATACTGCGAAAACGATGGATGGTACGTCAGCGCACGTTATGCAAAACATATTTGAAGGGTTGTATGTATTAGATGATCAAGATCAGCCTATTCCAGCGGTAGCAAAATCGTTAAAAAGAAGTGAAGATGGTAAAAAATATACATTTGATTTGCGTAAAGATGCAAAATGGTCAAATGGTGACAATGTAACAGCAAATGATTTTATGTTTGCATGGAAACGTGCAATTAACCCTGAAACAGCGTCTCAATATGCGTACATGCTCTTTCATGTGAAAAATGCGAAAGAAATTAATAAAGGAACAATGCCTCTTGATAACCTTGGAGTTAAAGCAATAAATGATTATACGTTAGAAGTGGAACTCGAACAGCCAATTCCGTATTTTTTACAGTTGTTAGCACTGCCGATTTACTTACCACAGCATGAATCATTTTTGAAAGAACAAGGAAAGAATTATGCATTGGAACCTAGTAATCTCATATATAACGGGCCATTTGTATTAGAGAAGTGGAAGCATGAACAAGAGTTTCAATTAAAGAAGAATGCTACATATTGGGATGAAAAGAAAGTGAAATTAGACGAGATAAACTTTCAAATTGTAAAGGATACAATGACGGCTGTTAATTTATACGAAGCTGGTAATTTGGATCGAGTGCCTATTAATTCTCAATTTGTAGACAAGTATAAAGGGAATAAGGAATTACATATGTCGAGCGATCCTGGAATTGCTATGCTACGTTTTAATGAAAAAAATAATGCGTTAGCAAATAAGAAAGTGCGTCAGGCTATTTCATTCGCGTTAAATAAAGAAGATTTCGTTGCTCACTTTATTAATAACGGGGCAAAACCTGCAAGCGGACTTGTACCAGTTGGTCATATAAATGAAGAGACTGGTACAGATTTTAGAAAAGAAAACGGAGATCTTTCTTCATATGATTTGCAAAATGCGAAAAAGATTTGGGAAGAAGCGAAAAAAGAGCTTGGAGTAGAGCAAGTAAACTTCGAATTTTTAACGTTTGAACAAGATAATGCAAAACGTATGGCAGAATATATAAAAGGTGATTTAGAAAAGAATTTGCATGGATTAACGATACAAATTAAACAACAGCCATTTAAGCAAAAATTACAGTTAGAACAAACAGGTGATTACGATATAACTATGGCAAATTGGGGACCTGACTATAAAGACCCAATTAGTTATTTAGAGCTATTTACGACGGGTAATCCAAATAATAAAATGAATTACTCTAATTCTCGTTACGATGAATTAATAAGGAAAGCGAAAACTGATTTTGTACTAGAACCAGAGAAACGATGGGGAGCATTGCTAGAAGCTGAGCAGGTATTATTAGAAGATGCAGCTGTAGCACCACTGTATCATATTGGTTCAGCATATGTACAAAAGGATTACGTAAAGGGAATTGAAAAGCATCAATTTGGTGGTGTTTATACTTATAAGAATGCTTATATCACTAATGAATAAATACAAAAAACCTTACTTTTTAAAAGTAAGGTTTTTTTACAGAGGGCAGGGAAATCCTTTGGTGGTGTTCCCGACATATATAGAAGATAAATGCAAAATTGTAGGTACGTATTCATAAGAAGTTGTAAAAAAATCAGATTGAGCAGTTTATTTATGTGAAAAGAAGTTAGTAGTAAACGAAATTAAATAGCTAAGAAAGAAGCTACTTGAATGTGGTTGTTATTCTTTATAGGGTTTTAATATCGGAAAAGAAGAATAGAAATATAGCATACATGGAATAAGGGAATGCAGTACAAATCAGCATACAAGCATTCTCTTACTGTAACTATGTTTGTTATTAATTATATAAAAAAATATTAGATTATATATTTTGTCCTTGGTATACTTAAAAGGTAATTTGGAGTATTAAGATGAATTGATAGAGAAGTTTGTTTGTAATTATTTGAGTATTATAAAAAAAGATGGGAGCTTAAGGTTTCGATTGGAACGGGGCTTTTTCTATATCAATTAATTGGTATGTATAATACTTGGAGGGATATTAATTTGGGGATATCGGTGATTTGGTTTAGAAGTTAATGTTAAGGAATAAAGGGGAAAATTAGTATGAATAAGAAAGTGAAAAATTTAAAATATTTTATGGTTATATTAGCTTGCATTGCAATTTTTGGGACAGTTTTACCTAATGCATTAGATCCAAATGAATCATTAGCAGGGAAAATTTCAATTGCAACTTTCGGTACAATTGGAGCTTGTTTACTATTCTCTATAACTTATTTTATTGTAAAAAAAGCTATTTTAAGAGGTGGGAAATAAGATGGGACAAAATTTAGAGTTAGAATTACTTCCAATAGGATCTGTTGTAATGTTTAAAGATTGGGAACATCCATTAATGGTTTAAGGAAGAAGACGGATGGATTCTGAAACAAAAAAACATGGGATTATGTATGTTGTTATTTCCCTCGTGGTAATATTTCTTCAGAGTGCAATTTTTTTTTGAATTATGAAGATATTTCTAGTCTGTTACATCTTGGTTTTATTAATGAAACAGAATTAGAGTTTCAAAAATTATTTAAAAAAGAAATTGAAGAAAAGCAGCGATTCTTTTAAGATGTTGGTATTTTTGAAATAGTTAAAGAATGAATCTTAATTCATATACATAAAAAAGGAGAATTTCTATGAAATCACTACGTGTATTTATGATCCTCACTCTTGTTGTATTGCTAAGCGCGTGCAATACAGCAACACAAGTTACAAAGGTTCAAAAAAATGGCGAAACGACTTTGAAAATTGGTTCCCTGCAAGGGTATTACGATGTACAAACGCTTAAAGCTGAAAAAGGAAATGTGGAAATCCCTTATGAAGCAGCCGTTGAAGAAGGTACGATTTTATTGCAAGTTACAAAAGGTGATAAGGTTATTTATGAAGAAGAAGTCACTTCTCAAAAAGAAGGCTTGCTTTCTTTTGAAGCGCCAAAATCCGGATCATATGATTTAATTGTACGCGTGAAGGGTGAAAAAGAGAAAGCAAAAGAAATTCAAGTACATACTAAGCTATGAAAAAACGGCAAGTGGAGTGCACCCGCTTGCCGTTTCAATTTTCAGTTGATTCTGTTACAACATACGTTTATCAATTTAAGAAGTGATCCTCCGAAATTCCTAATGAAGATAAAATAAGAGATAAACAAAAGAATGTGTTACAACCTTGGCATGTTAGTAACGAAATTGATAACTCTCTTTTACATAATAAAAAGACTGGGTTTGATGCATTTGTATTTGAAAGAGGTGTAGATGGTAAAAAGCAAGTAGTAGCATTTAGGGGGAGGGACATAAGGTGACGCTCTTTTTGGAGAAGGTATCTCAGAACTCACTACAGATATTGATTATATATGGGGGTAAATAAGTTGAAAAACATTGAAGTTCTAAATACATACATTGAAGGGATTTCTGATGCTCTCCCTACGTGGTTAAAGCATCTAATCGAGGCAGAGGAGATACATCAAAACTATGAGAATGTACAAGTACTTGGTGCATTAAAAACAGATGCGGTGTTGTACTATGTACACCGTACGCTGCAAGTGTTAGATGGGTTGCCTTTAGATGAAGAAGCGTATCGTATTATTGAAAGGGTACTAACGTATAGTGAGCTTGCAAAGGTAGGATCTTTAAAACAGCGGGAGCAATGGAAGAAAAGCGGGATTAATCTATTGGTACATAACGAGGGTTCTGCTGATATCTTTAGTGATATTCAGTTTAACGAACGTATAGAGACAAATTTAAACTCTACTGAGTATTTGTTTGTTCGAGATTTAATTAGAACACATGGATTAATCGGGCAGTATATACGCGGGGAGGCTCGTTTGGGCTCTCATGTTGATTTGATTAACACGTATAAAGAAGAGTACGGGGACGTTAGGTTAAAAGAGATTCTATACTATCTTAACCAATGTATTATTGAGGGCGTATCAAAATCCTTGTGGAGTGAAGTAAAGAACGATGTGAAGATTACAATTGATGGTCTATTTGATGGTTATGTGGAGCCATTTACTTCTCGCATACATAGACTCACGCCAAAACATAAGGAGTCAGCATTTGAAAAAGATATAATTATGGGGAGCGAGAAGGGTGACGTTCAAACATTCTTATCCGATAAGGATTTGTGGTATGTAGAACCGTCTATGCATGCTCTTAGCTTTGAGGATATTTGGACAGTTTTTGTTATGTTAAAGAACGAGATAGGCACTAGAAAGGTTCAGCATATACATTTCGAGAAATTGATGCAGCAGTTGCACTATGATTTCAAAGGCGAGAAAAAGGACAACGTGTATCGTAAGCGGGTTATTGAGAAGTATCTACGGGAGTACCGTGAGAACGAGAAGCCGAATACAACACATGTTTCTTTTGAGGTTAAAGTCGATGAAGATATGAAGACTGCGTATGTGTCGTTTCAGTTTTCTGCTGTAGGTGAGGCTTTAATTACCTTCTGTGTAGAGGCAGAAAAGATAGATATGATGCATGCTCGGGCAAATGTGCTGCTGTTTGATTTCTTCGGGTTACGTAAGGATGCATATGATAGATTCCATAACGAAGAAGTGTATCTGGAGCATATGAATAGCTCAGCTGATGATAAACGAATTATTCTTGATTATATAAAGGGAGATACGATTGTAGATGTCGGAGCCGGTGGTGGTGTCATGTTAGACATGATCGAAGAAGAGAACGAGGATAAACGAATCTACGGTATCGATATTTCCGAAAACGTGATTGATACGTTGAAAAAGAAGAAGCAGAACGAGGGGCGTTCTTGGGACGTCATTAAAGGGGATGCAATCAACTTACGCAGCTCGTTTGAAAAAGAATCGGTTGATACGATTGTATATTCTTCTATCCTTCATGAGCTGTTCTCTTATATCGAGTATGAAGGTAAGAAATTCAATCATGAAGTAATTAAAAAAGGGCTGCAGAGTGCCTATGAGGTGTTAAAGCCAGGAGGTCGTATTATCATTCGTGATGGCATCATGACCGAAGATAAAAGGTTAATGCGGGTGATTCGTTTTAAAGATGCAGGCGGAATGAAGTTCTTAGAGCAGTATGTCCAAGAATTTAAGGGGCGTATAATCCATTATGAGGTACTTGCAGACAATACAGTCAAAATGTCTGTTAATGATGCAATGGAGTTTTTATATACGTATACTTGGGGCGAGGACTCCTTCGTTCATGAAGTGCAGGAGCAGTTTGGAATCTTTACGCCAAACGACTATAAGGATTTCGTAAAGGGGATTTTTGGAGATAGAGTAAACATTGTTCAAGCTATGAACTATTTGCAGGATGGATATACAAATCATCTTAGCGAGAAAATCGATTTTACAGATGAGTCTGGGAATGCGGTTGCGTTACCAGATAGTACGTTCTTTATGGTTTTAGAAAAGAGGTAATGCTGTTGAAAACCTTTAAAAATACAATTTTAAAAAACTTAATTTAAATTTGATGTGTTGAAGAAAGCCGCGATGTTTATAAAAAGTTGTGTAGTTTTACCCCTTTAGATAATTTAGTCTAAAGGGGTATTTATATTGAAAAAAGAGATTCTGTAATTGTTGAAGAGGAAGGTAGAGACATTAGATCAACAACAGGGTAGGAAGAGTATGATATGTGATGCATCTCACACCATAAATACATATATAACTTTACAATTAGAATATCAATTGATGGGAGGGTTAATCTTGATGAATCGTGATTTTAATAAAAATCCATTTATTGTAATATGGGAGTTGATAAGAGCATGTCAATTAAAATGTCTGCATTGTCGTGCAGAAGCACAGTATCATCGTCATCCTCTAGAGCTAACATTCGGAGAAGGAAAAAAACTAATCGATGATATATATGAAATGGAAAATCCAATGCTTGTATTTACTGGTGGAGATCCATTAATGCGTCCAGATGTATATGATATTGCGGAATATGCAGTGAAAAAAGGTGTTCGAGTATCTATGACGCCAAGTGCTACTCCGAACGTTACGAAAGAAACGATTCAAAAAGCAAAAGAAGTAGGACTTGCTAGATGGGCATTTAGTTTAGATGGAACAACAGCTGAAATACACGATCATTTTAGAGGGACAGAAGGCTCATTTCAATTAACGATGAATGCGATTCGTTATTTGCATGAATTAAAAATTCCTATTCAAATTAATACTGTTGTTTCTAATTATAATGTGGATGTACTTGAAGAGATGGCAATGTTAATAGAAGAATTAGAATGTGTACTTTGGAGTATATTTTTCTTAGTTCCAACAGGGCGAGGTAAGGAAAAAGATATGATTTCACCAGCCCAACATGAAAGGGTATTCCATTGGCTATATCAGCTTAGTAAAAAGGTTTCTTTTGATATTAAAACAACAGCTGGTCAGCACTATAGACGTGTTGTGATTCAAGAAAAAATGAAAGAACATAAAAAGGAAAATCAGGTCATTCAATATCAGGATGTATTGATGAATGGGACGACTGGGCGAGTTGATGGGCTTGGGCGTGCTCCAAAAGGGGTGAATGATGGAAACGGTTTTGTATTTATTTCTCATATTGGAGATGTATATCCAAGTGGGTTATTGCCGATTAAAACCGGGAATATCAGAACAACATCGCTAGCTGAAATCTATCGAAACTCCCCTGTTTTTCAAAATATTCGTAATCCTGACAAGTATAAGGGGAAGTGTGGTGTTTGTGAGTTTCGATATGTTTGTGGGGAATCTCGTTCTAGAGCATATGCAATGACGGGGGATTACATGGAAAGCGAACCTTTCTGCGTATACATTCCAAAAGCATTGCGAAAACAGAAAAAGAACGTAAAAAAGGGACATGAGTAAGAGCTTGCTCATATCCCTTTTTTAATGTCTTATAATGTATAGTACTTCGCATCCTTCATTAAAAATTTACTACCTATATCTGTTGTTCTGAAGCAAGTTTTTTACACATGAATTCTATTAAACCGATTTTAATAAAGAATAATAATTTGTGTCATAGGGGATATCATCTTGATACATATAATTTTTTAGAACTCCTTCTTTTTCAAAACCTAATTTTAATAGAACTTTATTGGAAGCCTCATTTTCAAGAAATACAATGGCCCCGATACGCTTTAAATGAATGGTATGGAAACCGTATGATATAACCTCAGAAACAGCTTCAGTCGCATATCCTTTTCCCCAGTATTCAGGGAAAAAGGCATAACTTAAATTAGCTCGTTTATGCTCGGAAGACCAATCATGAAATCCGATTGTTCCAATGAGTTCTTTCTTATCTTTTAATTCGATTCCCCACTTTATACCGCTCCTTGCATGGTAACTCAACTTAAAGTTATGAATGACTTGTTTCACTTGATCAACATCCTGTAATGGTTTTTGGCCATAGTAGCGCAGTACATCAGTATTAGAAAAGCATTGTAGTATACTCGGTGCATCTTCTTCGGTAAGTTCTCGTAAAATGAGTCGGTCGGTTTTCAATATAGGAAACATACTTTCACTCCATTTCTTCTGAAACTAGAATGTGTTGTTATTATATAATTTAGTCTGAAAATAAAGATTATTCAAGAGGGAAGTATGGTTTTGATATATGATAAAATTGATTGTGGAATAAATTACAAAAAGAGGTTTACATATGGAGACATACTCAATTTTAATTGTAGATGATAATAAAGATATTGTTCGATTTGTTCATGTGAATTTAATGCAAGAAGGTTTTAAAGTTTTTAGTGCTTATAACGGAGAAGAGGCTTTAGAAATAATAAATAATAACAGAATTCAACTTGCTATTTTGGATATTATGATGCCACAAATGGATGGAATAGAATTGTGTAGAAGGATTAGAGAGAAACATAGTTTACCAATTATGTTTTTAAGTGCAAAATCATCGGACGTGGATAAGGTAATAGGATTTAGTACTGGAGCAGATGATTATATTGTGAAGCCGTTCAGTACAATTGAATTTATAGCGAGGGTGAAAGCTCAATTAAGAAGATATACATATTTCAATCAAAATGCTGTCCAAGTAATAGAAAAGAAAATAAACATTAGAGGTTTAGAAATAGATGAAGTGTCGAGAACAGTAATGTTATATGGAGAAACAATCAATCTTACAAAAACTGAATATGATATTTTATTCTTAATGGCAGCTGCAAAGAATCGTGTATTTACTATTGAAGAAATATATGAGAGCGTTTGGAAAGAAAGGGCCTATGAAAGCAATAATACAGTAATGGTTCATATCGCAAGATTAAGAAATAAAATTGAAGAGGATCCAAAAGAACCGAAGTTTATTCAAAATGTTTGGGGAGTCGGATATAAAATTGAAGATTAAAACATTACAAGGCATTAGAGCTAAGTTTTTTATCGCATTCTTATGTAGTATCTTGTTAGCAACTGTAAGTATAATAGCGTTTCAAATTTTAATTGGAAATATATATAGTCATGTTACTGCGTTAGAGGAAAAGTATTCATTTTTATATTTTATAGTTTTTTTGATTTTTACTACGACATATTTTGCATGTATGACAAAAACAATGATGAAAAGATTATCTGAAATTAATAGGAATGTGGAGGAAATAAGTAATGGTAATTTTGAAATACATATACCTATTTCAAAACATGACGAGATTGGTGAATTAGCGACGAATGTTAATAGAATGGTGAAAAGTTTAAAAGAGGCTATCGAGAATGAAAAAAAATCACAGGAAATGAAAAATGAAATGATTAGTAATATTTCTCATGATTTACGAACTCCTGTAACATCTCTAATCGGTTACGTGGACCTGTTAGGAAATCAGCTTCATTCAAATAGAGAAGAATGTGAACAGTATGTAAGTATATTAAAGCGAAAGAGTTATGAATTAAAAAATCAAGTAGATGATTTATTAGAATATTGTCAAATAAATTATAGAGAGATTGAATTACATAAAAGTGTAGCAAATATGAAAGCTTTTATTGAACAAATTATGATTGATTTTGTGCCACAACTAGATGATGCTGATATGAGCTTTTGTATTAAGGGTGATAAGGAGTTACATGTGGAAATGGATGTAGCGCTTATGGTGAGGTTATTCGAAAATGTAATTAGTAATAGTATTATGTATGGGAAAGATGGAAAGGAGATTCTTATTCAAGTTTCTAAAAGAGATATGAATGTTGAAATAGAAATTAAAAACTTTGGACAATGTATTCCGAATGCGAACCTTCCTTACGTTTTTGAGAAGTTTTATCGGGGTGAAAAATCACGTAGTTCTCATACTGGCGGAAAAGGAATGGGACTTGCAATTGCGAGAAGTATAGCAGAACTTCATAAAGGAGATATCACTGTACGTAGTAACGATAAAGAAACAGTTTTCACTATCGTTTTACCACAGTATAAAGAAATGTAAGAAAGTCGTAAGTATTTCTTTTATATGCCGTAATTTTCACTTCGTATCATGTAGAACAAAGATATGAGAGTAGGGATACAACATGTGGAAGAAATATGTATTAGTAATTGTAGTTGCTTTTTTAATTATAAGTTGGAGTGTAATTTATTTAGCTGATGGTGTTATATCAGTCGTTTTTTGGTGGAGTATACAAGCGTTTAGCCTAGTATCAATTTTTATTTTAATAGCATCAGTATTACTATTTGTGTGGAAAGGTATTTTCAGAAAGCGAATAGATAGAAGGCTACTCTTCATTGTGCTTTTTTCTATAATTGGAGCTTGGCCCTTAGGATGGTTCGCTAACATAGGCGGACTTGCTTACCCAGCTGATGTACAGTCTATGAACCCTAAAATAGTCGTTCGTTTTCCTTTAAATGAACGAGCACTAGTAGGCTGGGGTGGTGATCGGTTAGAAACGAACTATCACGTTATAAAGCCGAATGAACGATGGGCATATGATATTCTCATTCCACCTGCTGAAGTAAAAAGTAATAAGTTAGAGGATTATGGAATATTCGGAGCGAAAGTAATGGCACCAGCTTCTGGGACGGTTGTATCTATTAATAATAATGACCACGATTTAGTTCCTGGATCGGATAATTTTCAGTCGATGGCGGGGAATCACATATATTTACGAGTAGATGAAACAGGGACATTTTTGATTCTTGCCCATTTAAAGGAAGGGTCAATTAAAGTGAAGGAAGGACAACATGTAAATGAAGGAGAGGTTCTTGCTCAAGTTGGTAACTCAGGAAGTTCAAGTGAGCCACATTTACATATTCATCATCAAAGGCAGGATCCATCAAAGGTAAGTATGTTTTTTGCGGAAGGATTGCCACTGTATTTTCAAACTGAAAAAGGTGCGATGATGCCAGAAAGAGGGACATACATGAGTGGTAAGTAGAAGGAAAGTAATTCAAACAAAAAGGGTATTCCAAATTGAAATTGGAATACCCTTTTTATTAATCCACAAATGTTTGATACAGTAAGAAAATATTTAAAACAATAACAAGTGCAGCAATGATCCAAGCGATAAAGGTAGTTATGCGGTGATTAACGAGTGCACCCATAATTTTTTTACTACTTGTAAACATAATAAGTGGTACTAATGCAAAAGCAATACCGAATGATAAGACGACTTGGCTCATGACTAGAGCGTAAGTTGGATTTACACCTAAAGCGATAATAACTAATGGTGGAATCATTGTAATAAATCGGCGTAAGTATAACGGAATATGCATTCGAATGAATCCTTGCATGATAATGTCACCAGACATTGTACCGACTGAAGAGCTAGATAAACCAGCTGATAAAAGTCCGATTCCAAATAAAGCAGCGGATGCAGGTCCAACTAAGTTGCTAAATTGATTAAAAGCAACATCAAGATCTTCAACATGCAAGCCGTTTTTAAAGAATAGTGCGGCAGCAACAATTAACATACTTGCATTAATTGCTCCAGCGATAACCATTGCGATAATAATATCAATAAACTCAAAGCGGAAAATCTTTTTCTTTTGTTCATCATTTGTTCCGACTACGCGGCGCTGCGTTAAGGCGGAATGTAAATATATTGCATGTGGCATAACTGTCGCGCCTAAAATACCAGCTGCTAATAAGATACTATCCACGCCTTGGAATTTTGGAATGAATAGTCCTGAAAGTAAAGGACTTAATTCCGGTTTTGCATAGAAAACTTGTACACCAAAAGCGATAACAACGATAAAAATCATTCCTGTTATAATAGCTTCTAATGGACGGAAACCTCTGCGTTGAAATTCAAGAATAATAAATGATCCAGCGGCTGTAATTAAAGCGGCTGGTAACATTGGAATCCCGAATAATAAGTACAATCCGAGTGCCGCTCCAATAAATTCAGCTAAATCAGTCGCCATAATAACGAGCTCCCCTTGAATCCATAAACCGATGGAAACAGGTTTCGGGAAGTTTTCTCGAGCAATTTCAGGAAGGTTTCTACCTGTAGCAATTCCTAATTTAGCGGATAAAGTTTGGATTAATACAGCCATTAAATTAGAAGCGAGTATTACCCAGAGTAATAAATATCCATATTGTGATCCAGCAGCAATATTTGTGGCGAAATTGCCAGGATCAATATAAGCAACTGAAGCGATGAAAGCAGGACCTAAGAATGGTAATAGTCTTTTTAAGCCTTTCGTTTGCCCGCTTAATGCTAAATGCGCTGATTGAACAGTTGTACTTTGAGAAGGGACTTGTTCATCTTTTGATATATCTTTATTCATAGTAGTTTTCCCCTTTAAAATGTTAACTTGATGAAATTATTGTATTTATTCTTACTTATTATTTCAATACATTTAAATATAATATGTGTATTTTCATTTGAACATAAATGTTTCCTTAATGCAAATTATATGACTTTGTGCAATCGATGGTGTGAAGATACGAAAATTTTTTGGAAGTTTATGGTTGATGTGTAAGGGGGAAGATAATAAATTAAAGGGCTATTTTTGAAATTTATGTGAACATAAAGCCTATAATACAGCATATTAATTGATGGAAATGGATTTGTATGATATATAATATATTGGGATTACAACATAACCACAGTGTTTTGGTATGTAATCTTGTTTTTTATTTTTGTTAACTGATAGAAAATAGTATAAAGAGAAGAAAATGGGATGCATAAAACTTTGGATACATTTTCTTATTATATATGCTTTGATATAAACGTTAACTTATACATGATTTTAAAAATTAGATAGGTGGTAGAAATACATTGGCAACTACAAAACCATACAGAGTATTACTATATTACATGTACACAACAATTGAAAATCCTGAAGAATTTGCGGCAGAGCATTTAGCATTTTGTAATTCACTTGAATTAAAAGGAAGAATCCTTGTAGCTAAAGAAGGAATTAACGGAACTTGTTCTGGTACTGTAGAGCAAACAGAGAAATACATGGAAGCAATGAACAACGATCCACGTTTTGACGGTATCGTATTTAAAATAGATGAAGAAGAAGGGCACGCATTCAAGAAAATGCACGTACGTCCTCGTCCAGAGTTAGTTACACTTCGTCTAGAAGATGACATTAACCCACACGAAATAACTGGGAAGTATTTAGAGCCAAAAGATTTTTATGAAGCAATGAAACAAGAAGATACAGTTATCATTGATGCACGAAATGATTATGAGTTTGATTTAGGACACTTCAAAGGTGCGATCAAACCAGATATCGAATCATTCCGTGAATTACCAGACTGGATTAGAGAAAACAAAGAAACACTTGAAGGTAAAAAGATTTTAACGTACTGTACAGGTGGAATTCGTTGTGAGAAGTTTTCTGGTTGGTTAGTTCGAGAAGGCTATGAAGATGTAAGTCAGCTTCATGGCGGAATTGTAACATACGGAAAAGACCCAGAAGTACAAGGTGAGCTTTGGGATGGACAATGTTACGTGTTCGATGAGCGTATCGCTGTACCAGTAAACCAAAAAGAACATGTTATTGTTGGTAAAGACCACTTTACAGGTGAACCTTGTGAGCGCTATGTAAACTGTTCAAATCCAGAATGTAACAAGAAAATTTTATGTTCTGAAGAAAACGAAGCGAAATATTTACGTGCATGTTCTCATGAATGCCGTGTAAGCCCACGTAACCGCTACGTAATACAACATGAATTAACTGAAGAACAAGTAGCTGCTGCGTTAGAACAAATCGAAGCAGGGAAGTAAGTCGAATGAGTATAGCAAAACGAGAAGAAGTTACTCCAAAGTTCATTTTGGAGTAACTTCTTCTTTTTGTCAGTTTTTGTCGGTAAGTCGATATATTCGAAAAATCGCTGATAAAAATTTCATGTACTGAAGCGCGCTACAGATGGATAATTTGAAAATAAACTTTTTTAATTCTCATCATCTTTCTCTTTCACAGCAGACAACACTGTTTGTTTGACCCATGCTTTTCTTCTTCTATGCTGTACCCCCCATTGATATAACCCTTGTGCACCTAAAATAAGTGAAATGACTATACCGCTAATTGCTATTAAAAGAGCGAAAAATTCAAGGGGCGAAGATATTTTGTTTGAATCGGTGTTTCTTAAAAGATCAATCATAGTAAACCCTAACATTTGGCCTACTACAGAGTAGAGGGTTAAAATTAATAACAAAAGGCTATCTTTTTTTGAAGCGACATTTTCTTGATATTTAAACAAACTATCAAGATTTTGTTTTGCGTTCGAGTATAAAATTTCGATGTTAAAAAGTTTTCTTAAGCGAAAGAAAATATCTTCACTCTGTGATTGGGATACTAGCTCTAAAGAAAAGTAATTCGCTGTAAATGAATTGATTGAATAAATTAATTTCTCTATTTCATTTGTATCTTGTTCAATGTTTAGTTCAGCATAAGCGTTTGCCATTTTTAATAAAACGATTTTATGAAATAGATTTAATAACAAAGCGTAATAAAATTCCCCGTACATTTGACTGGCAAGTTTAGTTATTTCGCGTTCTCCCTCATTTGTTACACATGTGAATATATGTTCTTCCATTATGAAATAGCGATTGGGTGCCCATCTCTGGTAAGCGTGTTTTTTTAAATAATCATGAATATAAGGAAGATTATTTGCACTCACATATGCCTTACCATCACTTGTTAACCCGGAAAGACTAGAAGTACGATAAACATCCACTTCATTAAGTTCCATTTCTTCTTTTATAGATAATAAAGTTTGTACATACATTCTTTGGTCTTCAAAGAATGGAAAGGTTTGAAAGTAAGAGCTTCTTAATCTCTTCTTCTCAAAGAAGTCTGTTACGCCATGAAATAAATAACAGAAAATGAACCTTTCCACTTGGGAATATCTTTTTCCATTACACTCAATATAAATCGTTTCGTTTGTATCATTTTTAGTTTCAAGTACACGGAAGCGGGCGGCAAATTCGATTGCTTCTGATAATGACATTTTTGGAGCTGTTTCTACTTCTGTCCGAATGGTTAAGAAGCCAAGCTCATAAGGACAAAGTGTTATGTCAATAGAATGAATCTTGAATGGAACAGAAATAAGATTTGTTATTAAATGTCCATTTAAATTAAGGTCTTTAGAATAGCGCTGTAATCCTTTTTGATGCGCTGAGTGAGGAAATAGAATTTTATTTGTAAATGAAAGATAGTATGCTTCCATATTTTGATGTGAAACTTGAAATTTTCCGTAGTATGTATTTTCATTTTCAAGATGATCGAGTCGAAAAGGGCGAAAATCATTTTTCTGTAAGAAAGGGAACATATTTTGTTCATATCCAGTTTTAAAAGAAAACGGGAATATAAATTGAAATATAGCTGTTGTTACATCTTTTTCCTCGATTGTTTGTATTGCCTCCATTTACATTGTTTCCTTTCCATATGTGCTATAAAAACAACATGCCCAAATTCATTTGAAAATAACCACTGTTTTATACTATGTAAAGAATGAAAATTCAGCTTATTTAGTAGGGGACATGTATAATGTTATGTATACTAAAAGGTATAAAATTATATTTTGAAAAGGGGGATGTTGTATGCGTATTTTAGTACTAGGAGCTGGTGGCGTCGGAGGCTTTTTTGGTGGCCGATTAGTTGAAAAGGGAGAAGATGTTACGTTTCTTGTTCGTAGTAAACGGAAAAAACAATTAGAGGAAAGAGGACTTGTAATCCGAAGTGTGAATGGGGATTTTTCCTTCCAACCGAAATTAATAACGAAAGAAGATAGAACTTCTCCATTTGATGTCATTTTATTTTCAACAAAAGCGTATCACTTAAACGAGGCAATTCAAGATTTGAAGCCGTTTGTAGGTGAAAATACTGTAATCATTCCATTGTTAAATGGTATCGCTCATTTATCACAATTACAAAAAGAATTCGGCGAGGAAAAAGTAATTGGGGGTTTATGCTTTATCGAGACGACGTTAAACGATCAAGGAGAAATTGTACAAACTAGCGCTGCTAACAGACTTGTATTTGGAGAAATTAAGTCTCAAGATCCAGAGAGAATAAAGCATATTTCTAAAGCATTTGCAGATACGAAATCTAGTTTTGTTTTAAGTGAAAATATTACGCAAGATATGTGGCATAAATATTTATTTATTACTGTAATGTCAGGTGTGACAACATTAATGCGTGCACCAATAGGACCAATCCGTGAAAGTGAAGGTGGACGTGATTTTATCCGAAGCTTATTTGAAGAATGTGTGCAAATTATGAGATATATTGGGGCACCAGTTAAGGATGAGATTGCCAAGGAACATATGAAAACAATTGATAAAATTTCATATGATATGAAGTCATCGATGCAGCGGGATATGGAAAAAGGTTCGTCTATAGAAGGAAAGCACTTACAAGGATATTTACTAGATGTAGCAGAACAATTTTCTATAGAAGTACCATTATTAGAAGCAGTATATCAAAATTTGAAAGTGTATGAAGAAATGACCTTTAACAGATCAGCAATAAAATTGGATGTATGAAAAAATAAAAAAGAAAGCAATATATAAGTGTATTGCTTTCTTTTTTATGACAAATTATTTATTTCTTTTCGTTCTATCTGTCAAATTTATTTCCTGTTCACGTTTACCGTATAATTGATTAATTTCATTTGCTAACGCATCTAAATAGGAATCGGAAAAAATAGGCTTCTTTTCTTTAGACATATGGGTCTCCTTTATCAATTTTTTAGTATTCATTATGTATATTTATCGGCGGATTATGCGCAATCATTTTAAATTTTTTCTTTTTCAAAATTTTTGTTTACATTTTGAAAATAAAGGAGTATTATAATCCACAGTTTCAATTTTCTAAATCGCTGAAACCGCATGGTGCGGGGGACCCGTTCTTATGGATTAATACTTAATCCAATGGGGTGAATCCTTGAAAAAGGTAGGGCTACTCATAGGCCCGAATCCGACAGCTAACCTCGTAAGCGTTATATTGAGAAGGAAGGTGGAGCTTGTGCGACAAAAAATATAATGTCTACAAGTCTATTTCGTTATGGCTTGTAGACATTTTTTGTTTTCTAAAGAAATAGTTTATCCGCTGTAACTAGCAGAAAAGTTCGTACAAAATTAATGGAGAGTGGACAGCAGTGGTTTCATCTATTAAAAGATTTTTAATTGGAAGACCGTTAAAATCAACTGAGCTTGGAGAACAAAAGCTCAATAAAACGAAGGCGTTAGCAATTTTGTCTTCTGACGCTTTATCATCGGTTGCTTACGGTCCAGAGCAAATATTAATTGCTTTAGCAGGTCTTGGAGCAATCGCTTATTGGTATTCTATTCCGATAGCTGTTGGGGTATTAGTATTATTGACAGCCCTTATTTTATCTTATCGACAAATTATTTTTGCTTATCCGCATGGCGGGGGCGCATATGTTGTATCAAAAGAAAATTTAGGGATGAATCCAGGCTTAATTGCTGGAGGATCTTTATTAGTCGATTATATTTTAACGGTTGCGGTAAGTGTGTCTGCTGGTACAGATGCGCTAACATCTGCTTTTCCTAGTTTACATGCACATAATGTAATCATTGCGATTATATTTGTTATATTTATTACTATTTTAAATTTAAGAGGGGTAACGGAATCAGCTTCCGTTTTAGCATATCCTGTTTATTTATTCGTTTTAGCACTATTTATATTAATTGGTGTAGGGATATATAATATTTTAACGGGACACGTTTCACCGACTTTACACACGCCAATTGGAACGCCGGTTGCAGGAATTAGTTTGTTTTTACTGTTACGAGCATTTGCATCGGGGAGTTCGGCTTTAACAGGTGTAGAGGCGATCTCTAACGCAATTCCAAACTTTAAGGATCCTGCACCTAACAATGCAGCGAAAACATTGCTTGCAATGGGAGCATTACTTGCAGTGTTATTTTCAGGGATTGTTTTCTTAGCTTATTATTACGGAATTACTCCAAGTAAAGAAGTAACAGTTGTTTCTCAAATTGCTGAACAAACATTTGGACGTAATTTCATGTACTATTTCATACAAGGTACAACAGCTTTAATATTAATCCTTGCTGCTAACACAGGATATTCTGCATTTCCGCTATTAGCAGTTAACCTTGCAAAAGATAAGTTTATACCGAGAATGTTTACGATTAGAGGAGACCGCCTAGGTTACTCAAACGGTATTATTATACTTGGAATTGCATCGATTATTTTAATTGTAGCTTTCCAAGGGCAAACAGAACATTTAATTCCGTTATATGCAGTAGGTGTATTTATTCCATTTACACTTTCTCAAACTGGAATGGTATTAAAATGGCTTCGTGAAAAACCTGAAGGATGGGCTTTGAGATTAACGGTTAATTTAATTGGTGCAGTTATTAGTTTTATCGTAATGAGCATGTTCTTTTTAACTAAATTTGCACAAGTTTGGTCAATCCTTATTTTCTTACCTGCCATTATCTTCTTGTTCCACCGAATTAAGAAGCATTACGATGCGGTAGGAGACCAACTAAGTTTAAAAACTTGTGAACGGATTATTCCGATTGAAGGAAATGTAATTGTCGTTCCTGTAGCTGGTATGACACATGTAGTAGAAAATTCATTGAACTATGCGAAGTCTCTTTCTGCAGATCAAGTAATCGCGGTATATGTTGCTTTTGACAGAGAAGAGGAAAAGAAATTTGAAGAGAAATGGAAGAAGTGGCAACCTGAAGTAAGGCTTGTTACATTACATTCTCATTATAGAAGTATTATTCAGCCACTAACAAAGTTTATTGATACAGTACAGTATAAAGCGAGTGAATCAAATTACCGAGTTACGGTCGTTATACCACAGTTTATTCCGAAAAAAGGTTGGCATAACATTCTTCATAATCAATCTAGTTTACTCATTCGTGCTTATTTACTCTATAAAAGAAATGTTGTTATTACGACAGTTCCATATCATTTGAAAAAGTAAGAAGTTTTTATAAGGATAGCTTTACGAAAGTGAAGCTATCCTTTTTGTGTATACGCTATGCATAATTGCATACGAGCCAGAAAGATATATTAATATAATTTTTATGTCTGTGAGTAAGTAGAGGTTTTTGTTGTGATATATGGATATTTCAATTGAAAAAGTGAAGCGGATTATATTTTGGAATAAGGACATGAAATCTTGAAAATAAAGGGAATGAAAATACTTCTTTACGATAGATAAATAGCTGTGTTTAAATGACCTTACAGTACAAAACTTATATGAAAACAAAACGGAATTTCATATTTACGTACGTTATTTAGTTTAAAATGAATAATATTTTTATGTAGTATATTCACTGTATCAATGTGGAAAATGAGATCCAATAGAAAATTTATGCAGTGTTATTCATACTAAGCGTATGTGAAAAGTTATGAAATATTTTATAACAATAAGTACTGTGGCAATAAAAATTAGGAGAGATGGTTCGTACGTGAATCGCGGTGAGAACGTTCTCTATTTTAACCATCTCAAACTATGTGCAAGAAAATAGAATAATAAAATGCGATAGTAATAGTTGCTAATACATAGGAGGAGTTAAAGTGAAAAAGACTTTAATTACAGGGTTATTGGTTACAGCAGTATCTACGAGTTGCTTCATTCCCGTAAGCGCTTACGCTAAGGGGGGGCAAACAGAAGTGAAAACAGTATATGCACAAAATGTAATTGCTCCAAATACATTATCCAATTCAATTAGAATGTTAGGATCACAGTCACCACTTATACAAGCATATGGACTAGTTATTTTACAACAGCCAGATATTAAGGTGAATGCGATGAGTAGTTTGACGAATCATCAAAAGTTTGCAAAGGAAAATGTAAGAGAGTGGATTGATGAATATAATCCGAAGCTAATTGACTTAAATCAAGAGATGATGAGATATAGTACTAGATTTAATAGTTATTATAGTAAGCTCTATGAACTAGCAGGAAATATAAATGAAGATGAACAGTCAAAAGCAGATTTTACAAGTGCATATGGAAAATTACAATTGCAAGTACAAAGCATCCAAGAGAGTATGGAGCAAGATTTATTAGAGTTAAATCGATTTAAAACGGTATTAGACAAAGATAGTAGCAACTTATCAATTAAAGCTGATGAAGCAATAAAAACACTGCAAGGATCAAGTGGAGATATTGTGAAATTAAGAGAAGATATTAAAAGAATTCAAGGGGAAATTCAAGCGGAATTAACGACTATTTTGAATAGACCTCAAGAAATTATTAAAGGTTCTATTAATATTGGTAAACAAGTATTTACAATTACAAATCAAACTGCACAAACGAAAACAATTGATTTCGTTTCTATCGGTACTTTAAGTAATGAAATTGTAAATGCTGCAGATAGCCAAACGAGAGAAGCAGCTCTTCGCATTCAGCAAAAGCAAAAAGAGCTATTACCACTTATTCAAAAGTTATCACAAACTGAAGCAGAGGCAACACAAATTACATTCGTTGAAGATCAAGTAAGTAGCTTTACAGAACTAATTGATCGCCAAATCTCAACTTTAGAAACGTTATTAACGGATTGGAAAGTTTTAAATAGTAATATGATCCAAATTCAAAAGAATGTTGAAGAGGGCACGTATACTGACAGTAGTTTACTTCAAAAACATTTCAATCAAATTAAAAAAGTAAGTGATGAAATGAATAAACAAACGAACCAATTTGAAGATTACGTTACAAACGTTGAAGTACATTAAGCAGAAAAATAAGTAACGATATAGGGAGAGAAGAAAAATGACAAAAAAACCTTATAAAGTAATGGCTCTATCAGCACTTATGGCAGTATTTGCAGCAGGAAACATCATGCCAGCCCATACATATGCAGCTGAAAGTACAGTGAAACAAGCCCCAGTTTATGCGGTAGCTAAAGCATATAATGACTATGAAGAATACTCATTAGGACCAGAAGGCTTAAAAGATGCAATGGAAAGAACAGGTTCAAACGCTTTAGTAATGGATCTGTACGCTTTAACAATTATTAAACAAGGGAATGTTAACTTTGGTAATGTATCGTCTGTTGATGCGGCTTTAAAAGGGAAAGTGATTCAGCACCAGGATACAGCTAGAGGAAATGCGAAGCAATGGTTAGATGTATTAAAGCCACAGCTTATTTCAACGAATCAAAATATCATTAACTACAATACGAAATTCCAAAACTATTATGATACTTTAGTTACTGCGGTAGATGCAAAGGATAAAGCAACTCTTACGAAAGGTTTAACTAGATTATCAAGTAGTATTAATGAAAATAAAGCGCAAGTAGATCAGTTAGTAGAAGACTTGAAGAAATTCAGAAATAAAATGACATCGGATACGCAAAACTTCAAGGGAGATGCGAATCAAATTACATCTATATTAGCTAGTCAAGATGCTGGAATTCCGCTTCTGCAAAATCAAATCACAACGTACAATGAAGCGATTAGTAAATATAATGCAATTATTATCGGTTCATCAGTTGCGACAGCTCTAGGGCCGATTGCAATTATCGGTGGTGCAGTAGTTATTGCTACAGGTGCAGGAACGCCGCTAGGAGTCGCATTAATTGCAGGTGGTGCAGCAGCTGTAGGCGGTGGTACAGCTGGTATCGTATTAGCGAAGAAAGAACTTGATAATGCACAAGCTGAAATTCAAAAAATAACAGGACAAGTTACAACTGCTCAATTAGAAGTAGCTGGGTTAACGAACATTAAAACACAAACTGAGTATTTAACAAATACAATTGATACTGCAATTACAGCATTGCAAAATATATCAAATCAATGGTATACAATGGGATCAAAATACAATTCTTTACTTCAAAATGTAGATTCAATTAGTCCAAACGACCTTGTTTTCATTAAAGAAGATTTGAATATCGCGAAAGATAGCTGGAAAAACATTAAAGACTATGCAGAAAAGATTTATGCTGAAGATATTAAAGTAGTAGATACGAAAAAAGCATAATCGGATACAAATCGTTAGAGCGTTAAGTGTTGATGAGTGATTTGAAGCTCCTGTTCAGTTGTGAGCAGGAGCTTTTTATACCCTTATAAAGAAAATAGGTGAAAAGTATGCAGAAACGATTTTATAAAAAATGTCTTTTAACGTTAATGATTGCTGGAGTAGCAACGAGTAATGTATTTCCGTTACATCCTTTTGCAGCAGAACAAAACGTAAAAACATTGCAAGAAAGTGCGGGAAATTATTCGCTAGGGCCAGCTGGATTCCGAGATGTTATGGCGCAAACGACATCGAGCATATTTGCAATGGATTCATATGCAAAATTAATTCAAAATCAGCAAGAGACTGATTTGAGTAAAATAAGTTCCATTAATAGTGAGTTTAAAGGGAATATGATTCAGCACCAAAGAGACGCAAAAATTAACGCGGCGTATTGGTTAGATCATATGAAGCCGCAAATTATGAAAACAGATCAAAATATTATTAATTACAATAATACTTTTCAAGCGTATTATAATAGTATGCTAATTGCGATTGATCAAAAAGATAGCGTAAAGTTAAAAGCGGATTTAGAAAAATTGTATGCGGATATTGTAAAGAATCAAAATGAGGTAGATGTATTATTAGGGAATTTGAAAGCCTTTCGCGGTAGAATGGCGAAAGACACAAATAGTTTTAAAGAGGATACAAATCAATTAACATCGATTTTGGCAAGTACGAATGCCGGTATTCCAGCTCTAGAGCAACAAATTAATACATATAACGATTCAATCAAAAAGAGTAATGATATGGTCATTGCTGGTGGTGTACTATGCGTAGCATTAATAACATGTCTTGCTGGCGGACCGATGATTGCGATTGCGAAAAAAGATATCGCAAATGCAGAAAGAGAAATAGCTAATTTAAAAGATAGAATTTCGGGAGCACAAGCAGAAGTCGTAATTTTGACTGATGTAAAAAATAAAACAACAAACATGACAGAAACAATTGATGCAGCGATTACAGCACTGCAAAATATATCAAATCAATGGTATACAGTAGGTGCAAAATATAATAATTTACTACAAAACGTAAAAGGAATCAGCCCTGAAGAATTTACGTTTATAAAAGAAGATTTGAATACAGCGAAAGATAGCTGGAAAGATGTAAAAGATTATACAGAAAAATTATATGAAGGCGTGGTGAAATAAACAGTGGACTAGTTCTGCTGTTTATTTTTTTTATCCTGTTTTTTGTGAGAGTTGAGCTTATAATTTGATATATAAGTTTGCCCTGTGTTTTATCAATGTGGCTTTGGGGGAATATTTAGCCAAATTGATATTAATAACCTAGATATACTTCTGATCAAGCTTTTTATATGTAATGTTTTAATGAAAAAAGCTATACTGTAAGCAAAACTAAAAATTGGAAAGGAAATACTAGAACATGGAAAACTATTTATTATTTATCCTTACAGCAATGCTAATTATAATAATGCCTGGTCCTGGTTTTGCACTAGTTACAAAAAATACTATATCGTATGGTAAAAATGGTGGAATAAAGACGGTCTTAGGAACGATGTCTGGAATGATGATTCATACAATAATGGCGACGCTAGGACTCTCTGCCATCCTAATGAAATTTTCTATGTTATTTATATTTATAAAATATGCTGGGGCTTTTTATTTAATTTACTTAGCTGTAAAGTCAATTAAAAGTGCTTTTTCTAAAAAAGAAGATTTGTCAGTTTCAGTGGAAATGAACGCTAAGGATAGTGGAACGCTTAAAAGCTTTAGACAAGGATTTACTACGGCAATTTTAAACCCAAAAACGGCTGTGTTTTTCCTTAGTTTTTTACCCCAATTTATTGTGAGTAATCAAAATCATTTCCTTCAATTTCTTTTGTTAGGAGTCACATTTACGGCTTTGACAGCAATATGGTATTTACTTTATATCTCACTCATACGTCAATTAAGAACTTTTTTAAGAAAAGAACGAGTGAACCGTACAATAGAGGGTATTACGGGCGCAGTACTATTAGTATTTGGAGTTAGATTGTTTTTCCAAAAATAAATATGTAAATGAAACGAGAAATAATGGCGGTTATTTCTCGTTTCATTTGTTCTAAAGCTACTATTTCACAATTTTATAATGGTTTTAAGGTAGGGAAGTTGATCTTTTTTTCGGATAATTGGCATTATTAACCTCTTATATCAAAGTTAAAATTATTTATATAACAAAGAAGGAACCTATCATACTTCATGATAGGTTCCTTCTTTAAATGCAAAAACTTCAAGTGTGTCAGGTTATGTTTCAAATCGTTACCGTTTCCAGAAAGCTCTTATAAAGTTGAATTTCTTGTTATTCTTTACCTGATGCTGATGAGATACCATCATCCAATTATTTTGATTCAATTTAGGATGAATATCTACTGTCGTTTGATAGGCAGTGCATAATAATCAAAAGATAAATCCAGCAAGGCACTTGCTTCTTGACGCAGTAACAGATCTTTCGGACGGAACATAAAGGACCCATCAGCATTGATGGAAGTATCAGGGTCTAGAATTCCTTGGGAGGCAAGTGCTTGAATAGATTGGACTGCCCAATCATCTGCGGCATCAAGTAATTTAACTTTAATAGTTTTATCAGTTTGAATCATTTTCAAATCTTGAATTTGCTTTACGTTTTGAATCATGGTTGCTGCGACCTGTCGGGTAATCGGAGTAGCATGGTTATACTCTGGAATTCCATTCATCATTTTTTCCCTTGCCTCCTTGGATTCGTCTGGAAAACCGTTCCATCCGTGAGCAAGTAACAGCATATCCGCAAATTCTCCTTGTGTCATGGTGTCCATCGGATTAAATAGATTATCTGTCTTAGCATCCATAATATTTAGAGCATGAAGATTATCAATGTGACTTCTATATTTACTCTTTGGTGGCACGTCATCAAAAGGTAGTTTGTTGTTAATTTTCTGAGCATCTGCTACAAAATCAAAGCTTTTAGGAGAGGTGTAGTGAAAATATGTGATTTCTCCTGCTGAATTCTTTTTGAAAGCAACTTTGTTGCCTTCCGAATCTTCAAATAACAACGGATGAATCATTTTCAGAACTTGTTTTCCAGTTGTTCCACCCTCCATGACCAAATTCCCATTTTCATAAGTAAAATGAGTGCGAATTGCAGAGAAACGCGTATTTTGGAATAAGCCCAAGTATTTATGAGCTTCTTTTTCTTCTAACGGAAGATAACTTGTTTTTACTTCATTCTTCTTAGCAGGGAAGTAGTGATCCATGAGAGCTTCATATATGTCTATACTCATCATTGAATCATTATTGTAAGACATGAAGAATGCTGTTTTTTGTTCAGGCACTAAAATCAGCAGTGATTGATGTCCAGGCATACTTCCACCTTTCATTACAACGTGTTGACCGTTAGCAAATTTATTAAAAGGTGTTTCAAATCCAATTGTCGCAACAGGGATTGTCTTATCATCAAAAACTTGATAGGCATGCATCATATCTATGCTTTTTTTACTTACAATTTCTTTGTCTTTAAACGTTCCTTTCTGTAGTTGCATAATCATGTATTTTGACATGTCTTCCGCTGTAGATAAAATGCTTCCTTGTGGTGTATCCCTTAAACCGCTCCCACTTGTTGGAATCGGATCACCAGTGGGACCATAATGTGTAGCCATTCTTTCGAGAAGGTCAGGCGTAAAGCTCATACTCGTGGATTTCATATCTAATGGTTTGAAAATATTTTTTTCCATATATTTCGAGAAAGGGGTGTTAGTAGCATTCTCTACTGCAAACCCTGCGAGCGCAAATGAGACGTTGTCATACGTATAAGCTTCCCCTGGTGGCCGTATCACCGTTGGCATATGTTTAGAGAAAAATTCTTTCATTGGTATACTATTATGAACGTATTCGGGTCCAGTTATATTTGTGAGGTCCGGAAAATCTACCCCGCTAGTATAAGTGAGCATATCAAACAGGGTGAGAGGTTTCCCTGTTTGATTAGGGATTTTTAATCCACCAAGATATTTTTGTACGTCTTGATCTAGTTTAAGCTTTCCTTTATCGACTTGCTGCATCACAGCCAAAGCAGTAAAAGTTTTTGAGACTGAAGCGATTTGAAAGACCGTGTCCTTAGTGACGGGGATTTTCTTTTCTTTATTGGCATATCCATATCCTTTATTGACAACGACTTTTCCATCATGAACGACGACAAAACTAGAACCGTTCACATTATACTTCTTCATTTTTTCTTCAAATAACGGGTCAGCAAAAGATTCTATTTCTTTTTTATTATTAGGTCCTTCCATCATTTGAATATTAGTCGAGGATGCTAATGGTTTTGATTTTTCAGCTTCTAATAATTGTTGGGAACACGCAGAAATCATTGTTGAAGAAGAAAGAAGAACTGCAACAATCCCCAGTTTGTTAATTGCTTGTTTCATTTTTGTACGCTCCTTTAATTGATTTGTTTTTTTGTTAGCGAAACGAGTTAGCACCCGTTAGCGTATGAACAGAGTGTAGCAAGAGGCAAGTCATAGTAGGAAGTGAGTTTTTGTAATATTTATAAAGAAGAACAAAAATTGAGTCGATAAAGCTGTATTAATAGTTATGTCATAAAAATCATGACATTTTGACACTACTGTGTATGACAGAAAAACACTTAGTATCAAAGAGCAGTTATTAATAAATGAGGAGGGGAGATTTTCATTGCGTATGATAAAAAGGTAAAGAGGCATGAAAAGGGAAACAGGTATGACATATTTATGAAAAATAAACTAGTAACGAGATTGTTTTAAGGAAAAGAAGTAATTTTTAGGATTAACATACATGTGGAAAAAGAGGGATTTACTGTTTGTTAGGATTCAATAGCGTTCGTGAAAATAATACTGAGTAAGATACTTGCAAATCAACTCTTGTCCATTTGTCTTTGGTAAAGATGAAAGCTGTGTGACTAGTATAAAACAGCAAATAATTACTAATAAAATATGAATAGAGGAGAGGAATATTTTTATGAAAAAGCATTGTCAGATTACATCTACAGGTTTAGGTCTTTTAATGACTGGAAGTTCTCTATTATATACAACGCCAACCTCAATTGTAAAAGCAGAGCCCACTCAAAATGTATCTAGTTCGTTACAAATAAGTACCCAACAAAATCGTACTTCTGTTAAGCAAGCAATGCGAGATACACTACAACTTGGATACCCTGGAGTACTCGCTACAATTTATAAGGGTGGAAAAACGTGGAGTTATGCCGCTGGGGTAGCGGATCTGAGAACGAAGAAACCAATGAAAGCAGATTATCGCTTTCGTATTGGCAGTGTGACGAAGACATTCATTGCAACAGTTCTACTTCAATTAGCTGGAGAAAATCGCTTGAATCTAGATGACTCCATCGAAAAATGGTTGCCTGGTTTCATTCAAGGAAACGGATATGATGGTAACCAGATTACGATTCGGCAGATATTGAATCATACAAGTGGGATTGCTGAATACTTAAAGTCAAAAGACTATGATATTATGGATACAAAAAAATTGTATACGGCTGAAGAATTAGTAAAGATTGGACTGTCTCTTCCGCCAGACTTTGCCCCAGGTAAGAGCTGGTCTTATTCAAACACAGGATACGTAATACTGGGTATCCTTATTGAAAAAGTAACTGGAAACAGCTATGCGGAAGAGGTTGAAAATCGGATTGTTGAACCACTCGAATTGTCGAATACATTTCTACCTGGTAATTCAACTGTTATCCCAGGTACCAACCATGCCCGTGGATATTTCCAACTAGATGAAGCAAGTGAGCCCAAAGACGTTACGTATTCTTACCCAGGTAACTCTGATGGAGATATGATTTCTACTGCTGATGACTTAAACAAATTTTTCTCTTACTTGCTTAGTGGAAAATTACTAAAGGAACAGCAACTAAAACAAATGCTTACTACAGTTCCTACAGGAATGGCGGGAGTTGATGGTTATGGTCTTGGAATCTATGAAACTAAACTTCCAAATGGTGTCTCGATATGGGGACATGCAGGTGCCGCTCCAGGTTTTATTACTCTTGCTGGAGGCACACTTGGAGGAAAGCATACATTGGCAATCAACTTAAACAACCGCATAGTTAATAGTCCTGATCCTTTTAAAAATATTCTACTTGCTGAATTTAGCAAGTAGGTAAAAAGGAAAACCGGATAAATTTTGGCATAGTTTATTTTTGAACAGCTGACTATATCATTTTTAACAAAAACTGACGTTCTAGTATTTCGATAAAATGATGAAAATAAGGACAAATATAAACTAAGTACAATAAGTGTTTAAGAATCATTCACTGTAAAGAAACAAGAAGTTAATCAAGGTTTTTTATCCTCCACAACTAGGTAACCATGATTATTTTATTGAAGTAGGGAGGTGAAATCCAAAAGCATAATAATTTTATATGCAGCAAGCACCTAAGATATGTTACTGGAATAACAAGGGTAGGTATAGATTTATTTGGAAATACAAAAAATTTTAATCTCTTAAAATCTATTACTACGTATTATTTAGTAGATGAAATGTGGAACCAAGGAATTTATACGTATGATGCATGAAATCAAGGAATTGATTATGACACGTCGTTTCTTTCAGGAATCCTTATTATAAGGATTCCTATTTTATATCAAAAAATTTGCAAAGAAAAAAGATAAAATCGGGAGCACAATCTTATCTTTAGCATAAAGAATTAGCGTATGAACAGAGTATAGCAAGTGGCGAATCATATTCGATAGTGAACTTTTTGTCATATTTATAAAGGATAACAAAAGTTGAGTAGAATAAGGCTGTATTGATAGTTATGTCATACAAACCATGACATTTTGACACTACCGTATTTGACAGAAAAATACTTAGAATAAAAAAGTGGCTTTTAACGCATTAGCAATGAAAGAGGAGGAGAGATATTAATGACGAAAGCATTAGCTCAAAAAACTTTGCAAGATTTTTATTTCTTGTTATTTACCTTTGTATCCGGTTTTTTTTACTTTTGTTTCTATCTGATCAGCGTTACATTTGCATTAGTAATGACGATTATCTTTTTGGGTATTCCCTTATTAGCATGGGTGCTACAAACAACTCACACGTTTGTTCAGTATGAACGTATTCAGACAAAGATTTATACAGATATATCGATAGAGTTATTCGAACCAAGAAAAAAAGAGGAGGGAGATAAATGGATTAAAGCGAGAGATACAATCCTCAATAATAGCAACTGGAGGGCTATTTTTTGGCTCATGCAGAAATTTTTGGTCGGAATAATGAGTCTTATATGTGCTGTTTTACTGTATGTAATGCCACTAGTATGTATCGTTACACCCTTACTTTTTCGATATTTTAATATATACTTATTGGGTATAGCTGTGGATTCATGGGAGACAGCAATTTTTGTCATGATTGTTGGTTTCATTCTCATCGTGATACATAATTTTATTGGAAACTGCTTAGTTCAAATTATTGGAATGTACACGCGTTCCATGTTTAAAGCTATAAAGGAGTGATAATTTGTTTAAGACTTTGAAACTATGGTTTTGGTATGATTGGGCCTTACTTTGTATACGTTTTATTATTTGGCTATCATTGATATCAACGACTATCCAACAACAAGATCATTTGACAGTACCATTTTGGATCATTATTCTTTGGGAAATAGTTTCATTCTCAGTACCTTGGATTTGTTTAATGTTTAGTTATCGCTATTATTTGTTTACTGAAATAATATTATTTGGCGGAGTGTGTTTCTATTTAACTTTATTATTTCCGTCAGCGTATCTTACTTTTTTAATGCCAACTTTTATGATTGCGGCAAATAGTGCTCATAAATCTTACCGCTGGTCGGGTCCTATCACAATTATTTTGTTCCCATTGCTCATTGCGATATTTTCCAAAGTAACAGATTTATGGGCAATCATCCTACAACTCAGTTTAGCTTTTGCTATGGGCTCTTTCTTTCGTTTACTGGCTATTAATTACCGTCAAAGTGAAATTATTCGGAACCAGAAACATGTATTGGAACAATATGTATCCCAAGTTGAGCGGATTACATTACTCGAGGAACGTGATAGGCTTTCAAAAGACTTACACGATACGATGGGACATTCCTATACTTCAATTATTATGGGGATGGAAACATTACGTATGGAATTAAAGTCTAAAGAAGGAGAGCAACAGCTCGATTCATTATTACAATTGGCCCGTAACAGTATGGAAGAAGTAAGACTGTATTTACATCAATTAGATTTGTCACAAGAATCGCTTCCCTTAGCTGTCACATTACAACAATTGACAGACGAATTTAAGAAACATGCAAAAGTAAATGTACGTACTCAAATAATAGGGGAAGAGTATATGGTCTCTAAACAATCAAAAATGACACTATATCGGAGCTTGCAGGAATCACTAACAAATGCTGTTCGCCATGGGTATTCCACAGAAATCATTGTGTCACTTCATTTTGAACCACAACAGATAAGATTGGATGTACAGGATAATGGCTGTGGGGTAGAAGAATGGAAGGATGGTTTTGGATTAACTGCAATGAAAGAGCGTGTAAGTCAGTTGCAAGGAAGAGTCATTGTTTATTCCAAAAAAGGGGAAGGGACATTAATTTCATGTGTTTTACCGAAACAAGTACAACTTTCTAATGAACAAATCCGCCTGTGTATTGTCGACGATCATTCTTTTATCCGAGAAAGTCTTCGCACAATTTTGGATGGACAGGAGGGTTTACAAGTAGTGGGAATGGCTGAAGATGGAGAACGGGCTTTGGAATTGTGTGAGAGATTAAAACCAGATGTAGTATTAATGGATTTAGAGATGCCAAATCTAGATGGGATTCATGCGACTAAAGTGATTAAGGAAAAATGGCCGGACATTCGTGTACTCATTCTGTCAACCTTTCAGAATACAGAAAGGGCAAAAGAAATCATACGAAATGGTGCGGATGGATATGTATTGAAATCCATAGATTCGCGTGAACTAGCTGAATCAATTCGTCTAGTCTATCGAGGAGGCACGATGATTACTCATGACTTGTTCCATAGAATGTGGGAAGAAAATGAAGAAACAGGATTATTTGAATCACGATCAGATGGAAAAGAGTATGGATTAACGAAACGAGAATTAGAGATTTTGGAACTATTATCACAAGGAAGCCGTTATAAAACAATAGCTTCGACACTTTACTTGTCAAACGGAACGGTAAGAAATTACGCCTCCAATCTTTATGAGAAGCTAGGAGTTAAAAATCGAGAAGATGCAGTACAAAAGGCAAAAGATATAGGATTACTTTCTTGACTCTCTCACTTGAACTAGTTAGCTGAAGTCAATGGGGAACTTACAGATAATACAGGGCATTACTACCCAATACTACACTTGAAACTACAATGAAAAATAAAGAGTTGGCAACCCCCTGCTTTTTTGTGAATATAGTCTAATATAATTTAGTTGTTTAAAATGGGTATTCGGATTTTCATATCGAAAAAGTAAAATAGATATTTTGGTCAATAACATCTGTGATTTAGATGTTATTGACCCCATTTCGAAAGTATCTATTACGTTTCCATGAGTGGTTTTGGAATTGAAAGAGTTACTTCCGTAAAGTCGGGGATAATAGCACTCACTAAATTCAAGTTCTCTATAAAGAGAAGAATTTAGAAACTAAAGAAATTAGTGTGAGGGTGCTTTATTGTAGTCAAATTAAAATATGTAGTTTTGAGTTGAAGTAAAACGTGTAATATAATTCTAAAATTCAAATTATATTAGAATGATGCAAAAGATAATCTAAAACTGAAGTATACAAGTAGGATTACGCAACCAGCCTGAAGATGGCCATCCTATTGCTGGATTTCATAATCCGATACGGAGTTCAATTGGATTCAATATGAGAAAGATAACAGGTTAATATATTTCTAATCATTTAAAGGGAAGGGCATGTGATTGAGGTGAATAATACATATAATGAAAAGACGCATACATCGATTAAACAATTATTAAAAAAGTTTTCATCAAAAGCTCCTGGCTGTGCATATATTGCTAGTTTAGATAGCGGAGTAACTTATAAGGGTGCAGTTGGCTTAGCTTCTATAGAGAAAAATCTACCCATAACTACCAAAACCGTTTTTAATGTAGCCTCAGTTTCTAAACAATTCACAGCATTTTCTATATTAATGTTAGAACAAGAGGGGAGATTAAGTTTAGATGATTCAATTGTAAAGTTTGTCCCTTCTATAGGAGCATATGCTGAACCTGTAACATTGAGACAACTAATTCATCACACTGGTGGACTAGTTGATTATATGGAATTGGCTGAAGCAGAGAATATTAAATATACTGACAAATTAACTGTAGAAGAATCGCTAAAACACCTTAATGGTCATCAAATCGCAAGGTTCCCAGTTGGCACAAAATTTGAGTATAGCAATACAGGGTATTTTTTATTATCACAAGTGATAGAGAAGGTAAGTGGCAAGTCTCTATGTCAGTTTACAAAGGATTGTATTTTTGGTCCTTTAAATATGAGGGCCACAACAATTGTGGATTACTATCCAACTACTGTAGCAATTGCTAGTGGATATTCGAAGAATGAGCAGGGAACATATAAAATCTATGAAAGCCCTTGGGAACATACAGGAGATGGGGCAGTTCATACAACAGTTGAAGATCTGGTAAGGTGGGGAGAAAATCTAACTACAGGAATCGTTGGTGGAAAAGAACTGGTTAAAAGAATGAGCGAAATAGGTCCGAAAATCTCTCCAACTGGAGAGACAATTATTGACAATGAAGATTATGCTTTTGGGTTGAGAGTTACTGAAGGTTTTAACTGTCGATACTTGGAACATTCAGGAAGTTGGGCAGGTTATCGTTCACATTTTATGCGGTTTCCAGAAAAATTTTTGTCTGTTGCGGTACTAAGTAACTATGATGAATTTGACTCTAAAAAATATGCTAATGAAATAGCAGAAATTGTTTTAGAAAAGTAAAAAAATAGAGCTTAGAATACAGTATTTGGATTTGGTTTATATTATTTAAAAGAATTTACCTTACACTTTCTCAAAATCCAATCAAAAAACGGAAATGACCTTAGAATCAAATTGGTATTTTTAATATTAGGAATAATCAATACGATTGTTGCGGTAATATTACAAAATGAGTATCCCTGCATTCTCATTTTTATTTAATAAGAACGTAGGGACATAATAAATACAAAGTTTGCGTTTTGGGGGTAATAGCTTTTCTTAGCTTGATGTGGTATCGCCACATCAAGCTAAGAAAAGCTAAAGTTAGGTCTTTCATTAACTTCCTTCGGTGTTGCCTACCTGCCTGATAACTTGTTTATCTTTT
Source organism: Bacillus sp. MN7755 (assembly GCF_054771475.1). Taxonomy (NCBI): domain Bacteria; kingdom Bacillati; phylum Bacillota; class Bacilli; order Caryophanales; family Bacillaceae; genus Bacillus; species Bacillus sp. MN7755. The sequence continues at coordinate 29,386 of NZ_BTRL01000028.1, read as the reverse complement.
TTGAAAAATAATACCTACCTAAGTTTATTTGGCGTTCTCATTTTTAAGGAGAAAAAGTGTTTTAAGGGTTTTTTAGTTTATTTAAACGAAAGTTCACTTTGTTTCTGTTCTTAAGTTGATGGGAATGGATCACCATCAAAATGCAAATTTCGCACGCTAAGGAATTTCTATGTTAATAAACTTGGTTTTACCGTACATTAAGGAAGCTCCATAAACGATATTTAATGTTTGTTATTGAATGGCTTTGTTATCGTTACTACAGAAAAAGCAAAAAAGAATGAATTACATATAAATCGATTTATATGTTTCAAGTGTATTTATATTGAGTTTGTAAATCTACACAATAAGATTTCATTGTATATAATAAGTGTAATAGAAGTTCAGTTAGATAAAATTCGGTAGTCGAATTTTTTTGCATAAAGCTGTATAATGCTTGTAACGAAAAGGAAATGCAGGAAAGGATATGTAATGAGTTACTATGGATAAAGATAAACAACAATTAAGCGTTGAAGTTGCGAGGTTATATTATCAATCAGATTATAGTCAGCAAGAAATTGCTAATAAATTAAATATTTCAAGACCGACGATTTCGAGATTATTAAAGTACGCGAAAGAAAAAGGGTTTGTTCAAATTAGTATAGCCGATCCATTTGCGGATTTAGATAACGTTGGGAATTTATTGAAAGAAAAGTACAGCTTGTTAGAGGCACATGTCGTATTTTCTCCAGTGCCAGAATATGCAACGATTACAGAGTATATAAGTAAATATGCAGCTGAGTATATGGAAAAGACGGTTAAAAACGGTGATATCGTTGGTGTAAGCTGGGGAATGACGATGTATGAAATCGCTAGAAAAATCGTACCGCAACATGTAAAAGGGGTAGAAGTTGTCCAGTTAAAAGGTGGTATTAGTCATTCGAGTGTAAATACATATGCGAATGAGACGATAGCTTTATTTGCAGATGCTTTTCAAACGACACCAAGAAATCTACCTCTTCCAGTTATATTTGATAATGCAGTGACAAAAGAATTAGTAGAGCAGGATCGACATATTCATCACATTATCGAAATGGGGAAACAAGCGAATATTGCAATTTTTACTGTAGGAACAGTGCGAGACGAAGCACTATTATTCAGATTAGGTTATTTCGATCAGGATGAAACAAGTTTACTCAAAAAACAATCGGTCGGTGACATTTGTTCACGTTTCTTTGATGGAGATGGAAATATTAGTAGCGAAGAGATTAATCAGCGTACAATTGGAATTGAGTTAGAGGAACTGAAATTAAAGAAACGCTCTATTTTAGTTGCAGGTGGTAATAGAAAAATAAAAGCAATTGATGGTGCGTTACGTGGCGGGTATGCAAATGTTTTAATTATTGATCAGCATACAGCAAAAGAACTGTTACATTATCAAAAAGGTTAGAAATAAAAGGCTTTCTCAAGATGTTAATTTTGAGAAAGCCTTTTATTTTGTTATGTATGAATTATAGAGGTCTTTTTTGAACACAAATTTCCTTTTTAAAAATAATTATGGATATTGAGATACATACTACCATTGTTAACATAAAAATTTTAATTTTATATATGAAGTGTTTCTTAGTTAGAATGCGCTTTACTATAAGAAAATTCCTTTTTAAAAAGAATGAACAAAATTTCAAAAGTGTATTTACATTTGTTCAACTAAGAGTTAGAATGAAGTTGTTAAAAGATATGAGGAGTGATAATAATGAATATTGCAAAGTTAATTGACCATACAATTTTAAAAGCTAATTCTACAAAAGAAGATGTTATGAAAGTAATCGAGGAAGCAAAGGAATATAAATTCGCTTCTGTTTGTATTAATCCTACATGGGTGAAGCTAGCTGCTGAAGAATTAGCTGGACATGATGTAGACGTTTGTACTGTAATCGGTTTCCCATTAGGAGCAAGCACGACTGAAACAAAAGCATTTGAAACAAAAGATGCTATCGCAAAAGGTGCAACTGAAGTTGATATGGTAATCAACGTTGGTGCTTTAAAAGATGGGGACAACGAATTCGTTGAAAAAGACATTTATGAAGTAGTACAAGCAGCAAAAGGAAAAGCTCTTGTAAAAGTAATCATTGAAACTTGCCTATTAACAGATGAAGAGAAAGTACGCGCTTGTGAATTATCAGTAAAAGCTGGTGCTGATTTCGTAAAAACTTCAACTGGATTCTCAACTGGCGGAGCAACTGCTGAAGATATCGCATTAATGCGTAAAACAGTTGGACCAAACGTTGGTGTAAAAGCATCTGGTGGCGTTCGTACACGTGAAGATGCAGACAAAATGGTAGCTGCTGGAGCTTCTCGCGTTGGAGCTAGTGCTAGTGTTGCAATCGTATTAAATGATGCAAAAGGTGCTACAGATAACTACTAATCATTAATGAAGTCGTGAGCAATAGATACACAAAGTAAAGTGTATCTATTGCTTTAACAATTGAAACAAATGTAAGCGGATACGAATGGGAGGAAACGGCTTATGAAGTACTTAATCGGTGTTTTTGGCCTCGTATTGATTTTAGGTATCGCTTGGCTTGCTAGTAATGATAGAAAGAAAGTCAAATATCGCCCAATCATAACGATGGTTATATTACAATTCATTTTGGGGTTTCTATTATTAAATACAAGTATCGGGAATATATTAATTAGCGGAATAGCAGATGGTTTTGGAGAGCTATTAAAATATGCCGCTGACGGTGTGAATTTCGTATTTGGTGGATTAGTAAATCAAAAAGAGTTTTCATTCTTTTTAAGTGTATTAATGCCAATCGTATTTATATCAGCTTTAATAGGTATTTTGCAACACATTAAAGTGCTACCTATTATTGTGAAATCTATCGGTCTAGCATTAAGTAAAGTAAATGGAATGGGGAAACTAGAATCATATAACGCTGTTGCTTCTGCGATTTTAGGACAATCTGAAGTGTTTATTTCAGTTAAGAAGCAACTAGGATTATTGCCAGAGAAAAGAATGTATACATTATGTGCATCTGCAATGTCTACTGTTTCAATGTCTATCGTTGGATCATATATGGTGTTATTAAAACCGCAATATGTTGTAACCGCTTTAGTGCTTAACTTATTCGGTGGCTTCATTATTGCTTCTATTATTAACCCTTATGAAGTTACTGAAGAAGAAGATATGTTAGAAGTACAAGAAGAAGAAAAGAAGACCTTCTTTGAAGTATTAGGGGAATACATTATAGATGGATTTAAAGTTGCGATTACAGTAGCAGCTATGTTAGTCGGTTTTGTTGCTCTTATCGCATTCGTTAATGCAGTATTTAAAGGTGTAATCGGTATTTCATTCCAAGAAATCCTTGGTTATGTATTTGCGCCATTTGCATTTATTATGGGTGTACCTTGGCATGAAGCTGTTAATGCCGGAAATATTATGGCAACAAAATTAGTATCAAATGAATTTGTCGCTATGACAGATCTAGCACAAGGAAACTTTAATTTCTCAGATAGAACGACAGCGATTATATCTGTATTCTTAGTTTCATTTGCAAACTTCTCTTCAATTGGAATTATTGCAGGAGCAGTTAAGAGCTTAAATGAAAAGCAAGGGAATGTAGTCGCAAGATTTGGTTTGAAATTACTTTTCGGTGCAACATTAGTAAGTTTCTTATCAGCAACAATCGTGGGCTTATTATTTTAATAGATTCATATAATATAAAAAGGAATGGTGATTGTAATGAGAATGGTAGATATTATTGCGAAAAAACGTGACGGTAAAGAATTAACGACTGAAGAAATCAAATTCTTTATTAATGGATATACAGACGGAAGTATTCCTGATTATCAAGTGAGTGCACTTGCAATGGCAATCTTCTTTAAAGATATGACAGATCGTGAGCGTGCAGATTTAACGATGGCAATGGTGGAGTCTGGAGAAACGATCGACTTATCAGCAATTCAAGGAATTAAAGTAGACAAACATTCAACTGGCGGTGTTGGTGATACAACAACATTAGTATTGGGACCATTAGTAGCTGCTTTAGATGTACCAGTAGCAAAAATGTCTGGTCGTGGTTTAGGACATACAGGCGGAACAATCGATAAATTAGAAGCGGTAGAAGGATTCCACGTTGAAATTACGAAAGAGCAGTTCATTGATATTGTAAACCGTGACAAAGTAGCTGTTATTGGACAAACTGGTAACTTAACGCCTGCAGATAAAAAAATCTATGCATTACGCGATGTAACAGGAACAGTAAACTCTATTCCTCTAATTGCAAGTTCAATTATGAGTAAAAAAATTGCAGCTGGTGCCGATGCAATCGTACTTGATGTAAAAACAGGTGCTGGCGCATTCATGAAAACAGAAGAAGATGCAAAAGAATTAGCACATGCAATGGTACGTATCGGAAATAATGTAGGACGTCAAACTATGGCTGTTATTTCAGATATGTCACAACCACTTGGTTTTGCAATTGGTAACGCTCTAGAAGTGAAAGAAGCGATTGATACGTTAAAAGGCGAAGGGCCAGAAGATTTAACAGAGTTAGTACTCGTATTAGGAAGTCAGATGGTTGTACTTGCGAAAAAGGCAAATACATTAGAAGAAGCGCGTGAAATGTTAATTGAAGTGATGAAGAACGGAAAAGCAACTGAGAAGTTTAAAGAGTTCTTAAGCAATCAAGGCGGAGATAGCTCGATTGTAGACAATCCAGAAAAAATGCCACAAGCGAAATATGTAATTGATGTACCTGCTAAAACTTCAGGTGTTATTTCTAACATTGTTGCAGATGAAATCGGTATCGCAGCTATGCTACTTGGTGCTGGCCGTGCAACAAAAGAAGATGAAATTGATTTAGCTGTAGGGTTAATGTTACGTAAAAAAGTGGGCGATGCAGTAAAAGAAGGCGAGCCGTTCGTAACGATTTACGCAAATCGCGAAAATGTAGAAGATGTAAAAGCCAAAATTTATGAGAACATTTCTATCGCTGAAACAGCAGTAGCTCCTAAATTAGTTCATACAGTTATTACTGACTAATCATCATTACACTTACTTTGAGGGGGAAATAATATGGATAAGAAAAAATATATTGAAGAAGCAAATAAGATGTTAGCAAAAGCATATATTCCGTATTCAAAATTTCCTGTTGGTGCAGCGTTAGTTACGAAAGAAGGTAAAATCTATACTGGTTGTAATATAGAAAATGCTTCTTACGGTTTATGTAACTGTGCAGAAAGAACAGCGATCTTTAAAGCAGTATCAGAAGGTGAGCGCGATTTTAGTTACTTAGTTATTACAGGCGAAACGGACGGACCGATTTCACCGTGTGGTGCTTGTAGACAAGTAATTGCTGAATTCTGTGATCCGAAAATGCCTGTATTATTAACGAATGTAAAAGGCGATGAAAAAGAAGTAACTGTTGAGCAGTTACTGCCAGGTGCTTTCTCAATTGAAGATTTAAAATAAGTTAAAAAGCCATTTCGCAATTTATAATTGTGGAATGGCTTTTTTATTTTCAGAAATTGAGTGTAATATTTTGTTCATATTCCGTTCATATACTTTGCGTAAAATGATTGCAGCGAATATAGAAAATTTACAGCAGGAGGAATAGAATAAAGAAATTATATAATGCAGCATTTACTTCATTATTTGTTTATGATTTTGCTCGAAAAATCTTTTAAATAGATAGGGGTGGGGAGTATGAGTTTAGCACTTTTATCAAGTATCGTAGCAGTCTGTATAGCTGTTGGAGTAATGTTTCTTCGCTTGAAGGCAGCAAAAAAGCCGGTAACGAAAAAGAAAATTATATTGCCGCCACTTTTTATGAGTACTGGCGCCATAATGTATTTTTTACCGGAGTTTCGATTAACATCGTTAGAAATAGTAGAGGTAATTATCGCAGGGCTTATTTTCTCTATATTTCTTATTAAAACAACAAAGTTCGAAATAAGAGATGAACAAATATATATGAAACCGTCAAAAGCATTTATATTTATTTTAGTCGGATTATTAGCTGTACGAGTAGCATTGAAATCATATTTAAGTCAATCGATTGATTTAGCAGAGTTAAGCGGAATGTTTTACTTACTCGCATTTGCGATGATTATATCGTGGAGAATTGCGATGTATCGCTCATATATTAAATTGGAAAAGAACATAAAAAGAGCTGGAATTTCTATATAGGAAATCCAGCTTTTTTTATGTTTTATTGAAATTCTTTAGCGCGGAACTCATTTGCTTAATTTTAAACGTATTTGAGCATCTTGTAATGCCGCCGGGGTAACGTTAAGACCATGTTGATCAACAATTTTTGTGTTTAATAAAATGGAATCTAAGCTTCCACGAAATGTTTGTGTATAGTTTTGACGCAACATTTGTTGTTCTTGTTTTTCATCAACTGTTAATCCAGATGCTTTTTCTTTTTTTGATAATTCGTTAATACGGAATAAAATGTTTTTCATTTGTTTCGCCTCTAGTTAGATTTAATTACATTAGCTACTTACTAATGTATAGTTATTGTAACCTATCTCTCATTAAGTGTCAACGCCTATAAAAATTTCTTTTTTTGTAAGGGTATGGGTTGAGAAAAGATGTAAATAACTTACTAATACTTGAAATAGAAAAGATAACAATATACAATACCTTAGTAAGGTATTGTATATTGTTTTACATTATGAAAGTAATAAGCAAAAAGGAGTATGTAATAATGAATGCAGTAATTTCAAAAAAAGAAACAATCATCTCATATACGATTGCTATTTTATTTATTTTAGCTATGGTAACAGCGGGTTTGTTATTAAATGATCCGGAAGTCATTTTGCCGGAAATAGCAGCGATGGCAATTGCTTTATGGGCGTATCGTGAGCCAGGTTGGTTAAGGCAGCCAGAAAAAATCTTTATTGCACCGTCAATAACAGCTGTGATTGGTTTTATGGTTAATCAAATGGATATAGCCTATTTAGAGAAAGTAAGCATAACGCTTGTATTTATGATGCTGTTTTTACGTGTAATTCAATCTAATTTAGCACCATCTATTGCGACAGGTTTATTACCATTAGTAACAAATGCGACGGAATGGTCATTTGTTATCGCGGTATTCGCTTTAACATTTATATTAATGCTTGGTGTTCTTATATTTAAATTAAACAACGGTATTGAGCGAAAAGTGCATATTCAATATAAATATATGATTGTATTTCTCATACTAAATTTTGTGTGGATCAGTTTATGTTGGATAACTGGTTATGAACAATTGGCAGTGATTCCACCAATATTAGTTGTTGTGTATGAATCACTTCAAAAGCCGATGTATAATGAAAAAATGGCTTTTAAACAAATAGTAGTACTAACTATATCGGCAACTGTTGGAACGGTATTGTATTTTACAATTGATTCATGGATTATAGTTACGTTATTAAATATGATGTTGATGCTTATATTATTAAAAATCATCGGTGTACGTATTCCAGCAGCGTATGCATTTCCATTATTGCCGCTCGTATTTCCTGATGAAACGATAAAGATGTTACCAGTAGCTTCATTTGTTGCGGGGGTATTTTTATTTGGTGCAGTACTACTGTATAAAAAGTAGGAGATGAAGCAAAAGGGCATGCAGAAGAGTTAAATATAATTTGTAAAAAAGGTAAGTTCAAGTCACTGGAACTTACCTTTTTTATTTATACCCAATATAAAGATATATCATAAAGTCCAACTAAAATGAGTAGTACCCCTGCTATAAGCTGAATGTTTTTTCCTACTTTTCTGCTCTTTTTAAGTAGTGCCCCATTTAATCCAAGGTAGGAGATGATAAACATTAATATAACGATAGGGAGAGCAGTTCCTATCGAAAAGAATGTTGGAAACAAGTATCCATAATTAGATGAGAAAGATAACGGGATTAATGTTCCGAAAAATAGAACGAACATAGTTGGGCAGAAAGCTAAGGAAAAGAAGAATCCGAGTAAAAATGAACCAATTTCATTTTGTTTTCGTATAAATTTGAAAGAGAAGAAATTTATACCTTTTATAATACCTGCCAACATGAGCCCCATTAAAACTAATAAAGGTCCCATCATTTTTCTTAACCATGGGAAATACAAAGTCAATATTTGCTGAATCTCTTTTCCTAAAAACCATACTAATAGTCCGAGTGTCGTAAAAGCTATTATTTTTCCTAAAATGAATAACAGTATATGATATCCCTTTTGTAAAGATTGATTGCTATAAAGTGTAATAGCACTAATGTTTCCTGTTAATTGGCAAGGAGCAAGGGTACCTACTATACCTAATAAAAACGCAAATAAAAGAGGAATTGATTTCGTAGTATTCGCGATAGCCATTAAAGGAGACATGAGTTGATAACTCCATTCACTAATTGCTGAAAACACGTTATATTCACCTTTCTAATTAAATTGGAATGTGCCCTCTTTAGTAAGTTGCTTCCACGTTTTACCTTCATCTGTAGAGAGGAACACACTTGCTTTCGTTGTAGCAAATACGATTTCAGCTGAATTTTGAGGATTTTGTGATATATACATGATTGTATCTTTAGAGTCTAAAGATGGAATTTGTATGCTAGTTTCTTCGTTTGTAGCAATTGATTTTTTCGTTAGTGATTGCTCATTTTGCTTATTGATAGAGGCATATATAATGTCTTCATTACTTAATGTAACTGCGGTCGATTCAATTGATTTAGAAAATAGTTCAAATGTATTTCCAGAATCCGTAGATAAATATACGCCGTCTTTAGCGCTTACTGCGACTACACTAGATTGATCCGGATGTACTGAAAAGGAATGAATCGTACTTGAAAGACCTTTTAACTTACTATTTTTCCAATCTTGTCCGTTGTTCGTACTGAAATAAAAACCTTGTTGTAATTTAGAATTTGGACGCTCATTGTATAAATAAATTGCTTCCGTATTATATCCGACAGCGAGGTTATGAAAATCAGATTCTCCGTAAAACGCTAGCTTTTCAAGAGTATTACCGCCATCAGAACTTTTCATTAATCCTAAAGGATTTTTTAAATTTGCACCTGGTTCAGGATGACCGCTGGCAAAAAATCCATTTCTCGTTGCCTGGAAGCCCATATAATCGTGTAGCTGTTTAGCAGTTTCTAACCATTTTCCATTTTGATAAACTTTTATACCACTGTGGGTTGCGATAGAAATCCCCGGCATATTTCCTACAAAGCCAATTCCGTGAATGTGCTCGATTTTTCCAGATGTAATCTCTTTATAGAAGTTTTGCGGAATCGTATTTACTGTTTCTGTGTTTTTTGTCTGAGATTGTATTGTTTCTTTCTTTACTGTTGCTGTTTCGGCGTTGCTAGAACATCCTGAAATGATTAATAAAGAAGTAATTGCTAATCCTGTTGCCACATAATGCTTCAAATTTGTAGGCTCCTTTCCTATATATGAGATTTTAAGTATATGGAATAAATGTCAAGAAATTGTGGAGTGGTATGCATAATTTAGCTTAAAAGGGGCCCTAATAATGAAAATTTTCCTGTCTCTATGAGTACTATTAATTGACGAAAAATTATAACAATAATAGAATGAATTGTATTGGATAATTAGATTTACAAGCATACATAGAACGCTAGGGGGATTATAATGAAATCAACATTCTTTGCTCAAAATAGAGAACGATTAGTAAACACATTACCAGATGAATCTATTACTATTTTATTTGCTGGACAAGCACCTCATATGTCAGCGGATGCACATTATAAATTTGTGCCGAATCGAAATTTTTACTATGTAACAGGAATCGATGAACCAAATGTTATTTTCATGTTGAAAAAGTTTGGAAATAGTGTAGAAGAAATACTTTTCATTGAAAAGTCAGATCCAGTAATGGAAAAATGGGTTGGTAAAACAGTTTCTAACGAAGAAGCAGAGAAAATTTCAGGTATAAAAAAAGTTGTATATTTAGATAGCTTTGAAAAAACAATGTCAAATATACTTTTTACAGAAAATGTGAAACATCTATATTTAGATTTAGAACGTCGTGAGTGGAATGGTACAGAGACAAAAACGCTAGCGTTTGCTAAACATGTAAGAGAACAATATCCACACGTAACAATTGGTAATGTATATCCGAACATTTGTGAATTGCGAGTATTTAAAACAGATGAAGAAATTGAAATTATTAAAGAAGCAATTGCTGTAACGAAAGACGGTATTTACAATGTGTTAAAGCATGTAAAAGCAGACATGATGGAATATGAATTAGAAGCTCAGTTTGATTTCACACTAAAATCATCTGGCATTAAGCATCATGCGTTCAATACAATTTTGGCAAGTGGGAAAAATGCTACAGTTCTTCATTATGAAGATAATGATGCACAAATTCAAAATGGTGATTTAGTACTGCTAGATTTAGGCGCTCAAAAAGATTACTATAACGCTGATATTAGTTATACATTCCCGGCAAATGGAACATTCTCTAGTCGCCAAAAACAAATTTATAATATCGTATTAAAAGCATTGAAAGAAACAACAGAGATTATTAAGCCAGGCTTAAAGTTCGCTGCATTAAATGCGCATGCTAAAAAAGTACTCGCAGAAGGGTGTAAAGCAGTTGGTTTAATACAAGAAGATGAGGAACTGTCTAAATATTATTATCATGGTGTCAGCCATTTCCTTGGTTTAGATACGCATGATGTAGGGACATACAAAGATAGAGTATTAGAAGAAGGCATGGTTATTACAATTGAACCTGGTCTTTATATTGAAGAAGAATCGATTGGAATTCGTATTGAAGATGATATTCTTGTAACGAAAGACGGATACGAAAACTTATCAAAAGATATCATTAGAGAAGTGGAAGAAATTGAAGAGTTTATGAGTGAAAATAATGTAAATGTAAAAGAAGATGAAGTTGTTACGAAATAATAATTAGAAGAGGCGCTCAATTTTGGGCGTCTTTTTATTTAGCTCATTGCATATCTCCATATTTTCTTGAAAATCATTTTTTATAATGATTTTGAAAAAGAAAAAGGAGGGGTTTCCATGAAGAGATTTTTGTTAACAGCAGTTACAGTCTCTGTCATATCTTTAATTGCTGCATGTTCTGCGACCACAAATACAACAAACGATCATAAAAATATGAATGATAAAAAAACACCACAGACTGAAACGGCTATAAAACCATTGAAAGTTGAAAAAGGACCAGAAGTTACTTTAATAGCGAAAGAAGAAAAGCAAAAATTAAGTAACGGTGTTATTGTTCCAGTCTGGACATTTAATGGCTCATCTCCTGGTCCGGAAATTCGGGTGAAAAAAGGTGAAAAGGTGAAAGTGACATTAAAAAATGAACTATCTGCACCGGTATCTGTTCATTGGCATGGGTATCCTGTTCCAAATAACATGGATGGAATTCCAGGTGTGACGCAAGATGCGGTTGAACCTGGAAAAAGTTTCACCTATGAATTTGAAGCGAACGTACCAGGAACGTACTGGTATCACTCACATCAAGATTCTGTAAATCAATTAGATAGAGGATTATATGGTGCTTTCGTTGTAGAAGATACAAATGAAAAGTATGATAAAGATTACACATTAATGTTAGATGAATGGATAACAGATAAAGAAGAGATAAATAAACAGTTAAAAGAAATGTCAAAAGGAAAAACAGAAAAAGTAGACGGTAATAAATCTAGTAAGGATAATGAAAATGCGAAAAAGAATGATGATAAGAACAGCAGGGATCATTCCGGTATGGACATGGACGGGAACAAAAAAGACTCTGGCAATATGGCAGGCATGGACCATGGAAAGATGAAGATGGAAGGTCATGAAATGAGTATGTATGATTTATTCACAATTAACGGAAAAAGTGGTGATTTAGTAGAGCCATTGAAAGTGAATAAGGGAGATAAAGTTCGTCTTCGACTCGTTAATGCTGGCTATCTATCGCATGATATACATGTTCACGGTCATGATATAAAAGTAATTGCAACAGATGGCCAACCAATTAATGATTCAAAAGTTATAAAAGACAAAGTAATTTCAATTGCACCGGGTGAACGTTATGATGTTGAATTTACTGCTAACAATCCTGGGAAATGGTATGTTGAAGATCATTCGGTAGATAAAGGTGCAAAAGGAATGAAAACCATTATTGAATATGAAGATAGTAAAGAGATGAAAGACACAGAAAATGAAAAAGAAAAACTACCAAAATTAGATATGACGAAATATGGCGAGAAAAAATTAGGTAGTTTCACACTAGAGCAGCAGTATACTGCCTCATATAATATGGACTTGAATACGCAAATGAATGGAAATGAAATGATATATACAATTAACGGAAAAGTATTTCCGAATATTGATCCAATTCCAGTGAAAAAAGGTGACTTAGTAAAAGTGAAATTAGTAAATCGCTCTAAAATGGATGATCACCCGATGCATTTACATGGTCACTTCTTTCAGGTGTTGAGTAAAGATGGAAAACCGATAGAAGGTTCTCCAATTGTAAAAGATACTTTGAACTTAAAACCAGGTGAAGAATATGAAGTCGCCTTTGTAGCAGACAATCCGGGTGAGTGGATGTTCCACTGTCACGACCTACATCATGCTTCAGCAGGGATGGTAACGGAAGTGAAATATACAGATTATAAATCTGATTATGTTCCAAACCCTAATATTCCTAATAAACCAGAATAATGTGAAAATCATGTAGTTTATTAATGATGTAAAGCAGTTATCGCAATAGGTGGCTGCTTTTATATGTCATGTTGTGAATTGGAAATATTATTTTTATAAAAGTTTAGATAATATGAGGGGGTTATCCTGTAGAAAGAGTTTACAAGGTGAGAATGTTTTTTGTTATTTAAGAATTAAAAAACAAAGTGTTTTTTGATTAGAAGTGGCTGAATTTAATGTATTATATTGTAGTTCTAAAAGGCTGAATACCTATATTTGACCTTTCTTTTATTTTGTACTACAATTCGTAGTGTGAAAGGAGAAAGGGAATATTTAAGCAAAAGTATAAGTTAAATGAAGAAGGCTTAAATTATGATTTTTTTGTTTTTGTAGTATTAATTATAGGTGATTATTTGGCGATATTTTTTTTGGAATTTAAACTACAACATGTAGTGTTTGATCGAAAGAATGAGAGGGTTTTCAGAGTGTGATGAATTTAACTTTTCTTTATTACTAGATATAGATGGTGGAAAATAAATAAAAATTCAATATGGATAATAAAAGGATACTTTTGCTGAATAGTTAAAAAGAAAAGAAATGGAAGTTAATATAAAAACATAATGATACTTGAATGTGTTTATAGGAAGGTGTTTTATACTTATGAAAAAGATTTTAGCTAGTGTAGCAGTAGCTTCTGTTACAGGAAGTGTATTTATTAGTACTGCTCAAGCGAAAAATACTGTTATACAAAAAGGCATGAAGCATGAGCAATCTACTGATGTAGTAAAATATGAAAATCAAGTAACAGTAAATACAAATGCTCTACGTGTCCGCACACAACCAAATACGTCTAGTGTAATAATGGGATGCGTGTATGAAGGAGAAGTTTTACAAGTTATTGGAGAAGAAAACAGTTGGCTGAAAATTAATCATAAAGGAAAAACTGGCTATGTAAGTAGTGAATTTGTTTCGGAAAATAGTGTATCAGCGAAGACGAATGTAAGCATGAGTCGTAGTAAAACTGTAACTGCTAATGTATTACGTGTTCGCACACAGCCAAATACGTCTAGTGCAATAATGGGGCGCGTGTATGAAGGGAAAGTTTTACAAGTTATTGGAGAAGAAAACGGTTGGTTAAAAATTAATCATAATGGAAAAGTAGGTTATGTAAGCAGTCAATTTGTAATAGACGGTAGCTCAAATGGAAGCGACAATAACAATGGGAAATTTCAAGTAGCGAGTGGGGATTACAAAGTTAACGTATCCTCCCTCCGCGTTCGTACAGGTCCAAGTACTTCCCATACGATTTTAGGCTCTATACATAAAGGACAAGTTGTTCAAGTAACTGGTGAAATTCAAGATTGGGTCAAAATTAACTATAGTGGAAAAACGGCTTATATTAGTAAAGATTACATTTCAAAGAGTGGCTCTAATGCAAATGTAGACCAAACAAATGAACAACAAAAGAATGTTACGGTTCAAACTGACGGTACATACATTGTAGACGCTACTTCTTTACGTGTGCGTACCGGCCCTGCTACTTACCATAGTGTAATTGGTGGTGTATTAAACGGACGAATATTGCAAGTAACTGGCGTTGAAAATGGCTGGTTGAAAATTAATCATAATGGAAGAACTGGTTATGTAAGTAGTGAATTTGTAAAATTCGTTAAAGGAGGTACACCATCAAAACCTGAAACCAGTAATCCATCTACTGGAGCAACAGTTGGTGACTACTATGTTAACGTAAGCGTGTTAAATGTAAGGAGCGGCGCTAGTACAAATCATGGTGTAATCGGTGCATTATCAAAAGGAATAAAAGTGCAGGTTCTATTTGAAGAAAATGGATGGGGAAAAATTAATTACAACGGTAAAAACGGTTATGTATCAAGTAAATTTCTATCAAAAACAAGTGAGACTGATGCAGAGGAGCAGCGACAATCCCAAGAGGTAAATACAACAAATGACTTTATTCAACCAGCTGTAGGAAGATATACTTCTAGATTTGAGAAACGTGGTGGGCAAATGCATCACGGATTAGATATTGCTGCTTCAGGAATAGTGCCGGTTGTTGCCGCCGCAGAAGGTGTAGTCACTCGCTCTTATTATTCTACAAGCTATGGTAATGTGGTGTTTATTTCTCACAATATTAACGGACAAACCTATACGACTGTATATGCTCATTTAAAGAGTCGTTCTGTTACTGCTGGTCAAAAAGTAAAGCAAGGACAACAACTTGGCATAATGGGGAATACAGGACAATCTGAAGGACAGCACTTACATTTTGAAATCCATAAAGGTGAATGGAATGCACAGAAGAGCAATGCTATGGATCCAAAAATATATATTGGTTAATTGAAAATTTATTATTTCAACATGGAATTGTATATCTTCTCAAGCAAAGAGAATTTCATAGATTTAGAAGTTTTGGCCTAACGATTCAAAGTGTTTTTTATCTTCATCTGTTAAGAAATAAAAATAATGAAATCGATCCCCTCTACTATGATGAAATAGTAGAGGGGATCGATTATAGTTGCTAATGTTTATGTTGTTCTTCTGTGGAAGAGGTTGGCGGGATATGCTCTGGGAACGTTACGAATATAGTCAGGATAATTACTACACCAATTGAGAGTAATAATGGAAAACGTCGCTGAATAACAGCAGAAAAACTTTCTGATAAAAATTGAATCATACATGACATAGTTATTGTTATCGTAAGTAAAAGACTAATAAACAGTATACTATGAGCTTGTTGAGCGTTTAACATTTCTGTAATCATTGCTCCCATCATACTTGCCATTAATCCAGAGAACATTCCTTCTAAAGCAGTAAATAGGTGAAAACGTAGACCGACTAAAAAACCGATACAACCACTAATCAAAATCGCAAGCAAAGTAGAATATAATAATTCTCCTTTAAAGAGAATACCTAAATAAAAACCGATACTTAAACCCGTACTCATACTGAAAGACATAATAAATACCATATACTCCATTAGGGTACCGTTACGTTTAGACATATATGATGTAATAAGAATCGAGATACAACAAAGTGTTAAGGCGGTTAATGTGTAAGCGAACATTATGATACCTCCCTGTCCTATCATTCATTTCATCATATGTTCATATGGAGAGTACTTATGCTTATTTATATCTGCATATTATCTGCACAATTTCATGAATATAAGCAAAGAGACGTTTGATTTTTTTGCGTCTTTTTTTATTTGTGAGCATGTGAAAGAAAGTGTTATATAATGAGTTTCTATTGTGAAGCAATAAAGAATAAGCGTATAATATTATAGTTATCCCATTACTGGGAGTAACCCGCGAATGATAAATAAGATTGTTCTTTTATCATCGCTTCTAAACAGATAGACAATGAAAGTAACACTGGAATACGGATAGGGAGTTATAAAATGAAATTAATTATTGCCGAGAAACCAGATCAAGGTTTGGCTCTTGTTTCACAGTTTAAATATCGCCGGAAAGATGGATATTTAGAAGTAGAAGCGAATGAGTTATTTCCAAATGGAGCGTACTGTACATGGGCAATTGGTCATTTGACGCAGTTATGTAATCCAGAGCATTATCATGCAGAGTGGAAAAAATGGTCACTTAATACGTTACCGATGATTCCTGAACGTTTTCAATTTGAAGTAACAAAGTCAAAGTATAAGCAATTTAACGTTGTGAAACAGCTGTTACATAATCCGGGGGTAACAGAAATTATTCACGCGGGCGATGCTGGGCGTGAAGGGGAACTGATTGTACGAAATATTATTAACCTTTGTAACGTGCAAAAACCGATGAAACGTCTTTGGATTTCATCTTTAACGAAGCAAGCTATTTACCAAGGATTTAAAAACTTGCTTGATGAATCAGATACAATTAATACGTACTATGAGGCGTATACAAGGTCATGTGCGGACTGGGTCGTTGGTATGAATGCATCACGTGTCTTTAGTATTTTGCTAAAGAAAAAAGGAATGAACGATGTGTTTTCCGCTGGTCGTGTACAAACACCGACACTCGCATTAATCGTAAAGCGCGAAAAGGAAATTGAAAACTTTAAGTCAGAGCCGTTTTGGGAAGTATTCGCAACCTTTGATATAGAAGGAAAGAAGTATGAGGGGAAATGGGAGAAGGATAGTGAATCCCGCTTAAAAGACCCTGATATGGCGAATAAAATTGCGGCATTTTGCCAAGGAAAACCGGCGGTAGTAAAGGAAATGAAAACGGAGCGTAAAGAGTTTCAGCCTCCGCTTTTATTTAACTTATCATCACTACAAGCAACGGCAAATAAAGCATTTAAATTTTCACCGAAAAAGACGCTTGATATAACGCAAGCACTATATCAAAAAGGGATTGTCTCTTATCCTCGTTCAGATTCCAACTATGTTACACAAGGTGAAGCGGCAACATTCCCTGATATCTTACAGAAGTTAAGTCAGTTTGATGAATATAAAGGTTTATTACCGGCTCCAGTTGAATCGATTATGAATAATAAGCGTTATGTGAATGAAAAGAAAGTAACAGATCACTACGCAATTATTCCGACAGAGCAAGTTACAAATCCAAGTAGATTATCAGGTGATGAAAAGAAAATATACGATATGATTGTAAGAAGGCTTATTGCAGCTCATTATGAAGTTGCAATCTTTGACTATACAACGATTGTAACGCTTGTAGATGAACGTGCTGAATTTATTTCAAAAGGAAAACAGCAAATTCAAGAAGGATGGCGTAAAGTTATTTTCCAAGACGATAAAGATGACGAAACCATTCTTCCAATTGTAGCTGAAGGTGAAGAAGGAAAAGTTGTAAAGGTGAAAGTGAAAGAAGGAAAAACACAACCACCGAAGCGTTATACAGAAGGACAACTTATTACGTTAATGAAAACAGCTGGTAAGTATTTAGAGAATGAAGAGCTGGAGAAAGTATTAAAGAAAACAGAAGGTTTAGGTACAGAAGCAACTCGTGCAGGTATTATTACGATGCTAAAAGACCGTAAATATATAGATGTGACGAAAAACCAAGTGTATGCGACTGATAAAGGAAAAGTATTAATTACCGCAATCGGTGACAAAATACTAGCTTCACCAGAAATGACCGCAAAATGGGAGCAGCGCCTTGCGGAAATTGGTGAAGGCACGGCTTCACCAGCTACATTTATGGAACAGACGAAAAAGTTATCAGCTAAAATTATTGAAGATGCGGTTGAAATGTCTGAGAAGTGGGATTTCACCGGATTACATGTTGAATCGATTGAGCGAAAAGGATCGAAATTTACAACGGGTAAAAAGGTTGGTAGCTGTAAAAAATGTGATGGTGATGTAATTGATAAATCAACGTTTTATGGTTGTTCTAATTACAACACGACACAATGTGATTTCACCATCTCGAAGAAGATATTAAGTAAAACAATTTCGCAAAAGAATATGACAAAGCTCTTAAAAGGTGAAAAGACCGATTTAATTAAAGGTTTTAAAAAAGGTGAGAAAACGTTTGATGCGATGTTAGAGTGGAAAGAAAATAAGATTAATTTTGTGTTTGAGAATTAAATGATTTCAACAAATAAAAGCTTTTGTAACAGGTAAGGTTTGGGGAAATATGGATAGAGAAGAAAAAGCATGACAATTTTATGTCATGCTTTTTTATTTTATAATTACAAAATTTTGTGTACTAATATTAAAAAGGAAGGACTTTAATGTGACATTTCGAAAATTCCTTATTCTTGATTATATTCTATAAAGACTTAAGTTTTCCTCGTGCCCTGTACGTACACCGAAGATACTTAAAAATTTGTCATGATTTTTTGGGAAATAGAAAATCCAAGGTTTAAATAGCAATACCGGTTCTGCTGGTGGCTTAATAACATTTATCAATGCTGGATTGCTTATATACTTGATTAAATCGTCTGAAGGATTTATACATGTTAAAAAATTGAATTGTTTAAGATTATTTGGATCTCCGTTGTTAATGCCTATTACAATTAATGAATTCAAGGACCAAGCTTGATTGGATTGTGTAAAACCGGAAACCGAAAGAAGCCTATAAGCTTGTAAAAGCGTCTGCCAATCCCCCAAAACCCAATCAAAGTTGTTTATTCCTTCTAATTCAACTGTCCCTATTAGTTCCTTGTAGGTATTATCGTATAAACTTGAATAAAGTCCTATATTGTTGATGTAAAGTTCCTTAAACTTTTGGCCCAATGAATCCATGATATCATTTAACATTCTGCTCATCCAACTGAGGAAAAGAAATCATTATGAAATTGATTCAAGTGAAGAAGAAAATATTTTCAAAAAATTAAAAAGTTTCATATCTTAAGTTATTGACATCCAAATATTGTAATGCTAATCTAAACATACCGACGTCCTGTATGTTTAGATTAGAAGAGGTGTGTAAATGAAAATTAAAGATTCAAAGCAAACAATTGAAAAAATATTAACGGTGTCAGCAACGCTGTTTAGTGAGAAGGGATTTGATAAAACGAGTATACAAGATATTGTTGATTCTATTGGAATGTCACGTGGTGCTATTTTTCATCATTTTAAGTCGAAAGAAGATATATTAGATGCAGTCATAGAACGACATTTAAATTATACTTACGAGATGTTGGAGCAATTAGCTAACAGCGTTGATTCAGTAAATAGTAGGGATAAGCTGATAAAAATCTTAGAGATACTTATATCAGACAAGAATATTCATACGATTGATAGTGTTCTAAATGTCCAAATTAAAAATCCACAGTTTGTTATTCAAAGAATAAAAAAAGGTGTAACAAATGAAGCGTTAATTTTTAAAGAAATTATAGAACAAGGGATAGCTGATGGATCAATTGAAACTGAATATCCTAATGAATGTGCAGAAGTTTTTATGTTTTTGATAAATATTTGGACGAATCCAGTTCTATTTAATCGTAAAAAAACAGAAACAATTAGGCGGCTGATTTTTATGCAATATATGATGAGGCAACTAGGTGTTGATATTGTGAGTGACAAATTAATAGAATCACTTATGGAGAATTATCCGAATGTAGAAGATGGTGATATAGATGAATAGTTTTGCGGTAAAAATAGATAAATTGGTAAAAACATTTGCTGGTTCAGAGGTGATTAAAGGCAGCGCAATGACGGTGAAAGCCAATACCATATATGGATTCTTAGGTGCCAATGGTGCAGGGAAAACAACAGTGTTTAAAATTTTATCAGGATTATTGGTTCCTACATCTGGGAAGGTTGAAATTTTTGGAATGGATATAACGGAAAATCGCGAGTTGATATTAAAAAATATAGGAACTTTAATTGAAGTCCCAGTATTTTATGAGCATTTATCAGCAACTGAGAATTTAAAATTTCATTTAGCATATATGAATGTGGAAGGATTTGGAGTTTCTGAAGTCTTAGAAATGGTAGGCCTTACTCAAACGGGTGACCAACCAGTTTCTAAATTTTCATTAGGAATGCGACAAAGATTAGCAATAGCACGTTCGTTCATTCATAAACCTAAGCTTTTAATTTTGGATGAGCCAGTAAATGGACTAGATCCACTTGGAATTCAAGAAATGAGGGTGTTATTTAAAAATTTATCTAAAAATTACGGGATGACCATTCTTATTTCAAGCCATATTCTTAGTGAACTTGAACATATTGTAGATTCAATTGGAGTCATTGTAAATGGAGTGGTTGTAGAAGAAGCACTTTTAGAAGAAGTAAAGACAAAATCTCCGAAAGGATTAGAAGAATATTTCTTTAAAATTATGTCGGGAGGAAAAGTATGTGTTTAATATAATACAACTTGAAATTAGAAAAAATAAAATAAATACGTTTATTTTGGCGAGTGTTATTTCTAGTATTGGTTTACTTGCTTTTATCTATTTTGTTGCATTTGTTGCACAACAAACGAATGAAGTTCAATTTCAGAACTATACTAATATCTATAAATTTACTACTTTAATGGGGATGATTGTTTTTTCATGTATATCATCTGTAATGTATACTCGCTTTATTATTGAAGAATATAAAGGTAAACAAATGACATTGTTATTTTCTTATCCTATTAATCGAAAGAAAGTTTTATTTGCAAAGTTACTTATTGTACTTGGTTTTACTACGGTGTCTATGATTATTTGCACTGCTATACCTATCATTATTTTTAGTTTAACAGAAAAAATTTCTCCTATTGTTCCAGACACTCTTTCACAGCAAGATATTTTTTCTACATTGTTAATGATTGTAATTACTGCTTTTATAACAAGTATGGTAGCCCTTATTGCTATGAGAATAGGTTTTATTAAAAAATCAGTTCCAATTACAATTATTTCTGCTTTCGGATTAATTGCACTTTTAGGGAATACTGTGGCATCTGGCTATGATAAGCCTATGTTAGGTGTCATTATATTAGTAATAATTGCTGCTATTGGAATCTTAGTTGCTCTTGAATTGATGCAGAGAGTAAATCGGATGGAAATAGATTAATTGAGGAGGGAAACTAATGGATAATTACCAGGAAATAGTTGAATTGAATGGGAGACGTAAAATAGAGATTCATATTAAAGGAGGAATTATTTTTTGTCATGCAATAAAAGGAACAAAATTAGTTATAAATGGATCGTTAGGACGGCATTGTAAGGGAATGGAAATAAATCAACTATCGAATTGTTTAATTTTAAAACAAAAAGTTCGCTTTACTCCAATTCTTATGGTTGGATTTCCTAAATCGGTTTATTTAGACATAGGTATTCCAGAGGATATGATCGATTATCTAGTTATTAATCAAGATATTGGTGAACTGACCCTTGAGGGACTGCGAGGTGAAAAAATAGAAGCTAAAACGAAGGCTGCAAAGTTGAATGTAAAAGATGTCTTATGTGATTCTTTAGATTTAAAGGTTGGCAGTCGTCCGGCAGATATTCAATTATTAAGAAAAATTCGACATACTAATGTACAGTCTATTTCAGGGAAAATTAAACTAGAGATGGCTGAAGTAGGTGGGGATTTGAATTGTTCACCTGGTGCAGCAGGGGCTTATATTAAGATTCCACCCAGGGCAAATGTACAAATAAATAAAAGTGGGATTAGAAAGTGTGCAGTAAAGGCTAGATTATCAGGAGAGCAACTTTATCAATTCAATTTAAAAGCAAATTTAGGAGAGATAAGAGTTGTAAATTAACAAAGAAAAAAGGGGGGAGAGTATGGAAAAAATTAAGTTGTTTTGTCTGCCATATGCAGGTGGATCAGCATCTATGTATTATCAACTAAAAGGATATATGCATAAAATAGTAGATGTAATCCCAATTGAATATTCAGGGCATGGAGAACGTATTTCAGAAAATTATTATGCGAGTTTCAAAAATATGGTAGACGATATAGCAAGTAAGATAATTGATTATTTGGATGATGATCAGTTTTCTATTTTAGGTTATAGTATGGGAAGTTTAGTAGCTTTTGAAGTTTACTATGAAATACTTAAGCGTACAGGGAGAAAGCCACTTCATCTTTATTTTGTAGCAAATGGTCCTCCGGAAGAAAAAGATAATAATTTAAAAGTATCTAATATGTCATCTGATAGAGTAGTTGAAAATATAAGAAGTCTAGATGGTTATGATTTTTTGTTAGAAGATAAAGAACTATTAGATTTGTGTGTGAAAAATTTTGAAGTTGATTTTAAACTATATAAAGAATATAAATACACTAAAAAAGAAGAAAAATGTTTGTCTAACATATCAATTATTTATTCTGAGGAAGATAATGTAGATGATAATATTTTTAAATGGACAAAGTATACTGAAAGATTTTGTAATTATAAAAAAATGAAGGGGAATCATTTCTTTATTAATACTCATATAAAAGAATTGGCAAAAGAAATAAATGATACGTTATTAATGGAACTTAAGTACTTATAAACAAATATTATTTAATTTTAGGTGGGAGAATATGCTGAAAAATAATGCGGATGTCAAATTTCAAAAAGATGGTAATTTTAGGGAGAAGGCAATAGAAACTTTTTTATTTGATGAACATGTGTATCAATCAATTGTAAATTTTTGTGATAAAAATAATGTTAAACTACTACAATTTTTTTCTGCATTATGGGCTTTTCAAACTGGTAAGTCGATGGGGAACGATATTGTAACCATAGGTAACTTTGATATTGAGAATTCATTTAATTATAAAAGTTATGAGATAAATATGGAGCAAACAATTATAGATTTAATTAATAGCAAAAAGGATAAATCTTCTACAAAATTAACTGAATTGAATTTTGGGAATTTTGGATATAATGATTTTTCAGGTGTAGTTTTATACCAGTTGGAAAAAAACAGAAATTCAGTCAACAAAGGGGACTTTCAATTAGAAATTGGTTTGCAGCAAACAGAGGGTAAACTGAAGATAGTTTATAATTTTGATACAGATTCTATTAGTAGTATGATGCTAAAGCTTTTACATAATAGAATAGAAATGATATGTAAACAAGTTATGTCAAGGCAAGCAATCTTACTAAAAGATATAGAAATATTACATGAATTAGAAAAACAACAAGTTTTAATAAAATATAATGAAACGTATTCTGAATATCCAAACAATAAAACAATCATTGAATTGTTTGAGGAGCAAGTAAATAAAACCCCTAATGCTATCGCTATAGAATTTGCAGGACAAGAACTAACTTATCAACAGTTCAACGCTAGAACTAACTATTTAGGTAAGTTACTGAGAGAGAAGGGGGTAGGACCTGATAAGATTGTAGCTATAATAACAGATAGATCGATTGAAATGATCTTGGGGATTTTTGCAGTCTTAAAAGCTGGAGGTGCTTATTTACCTATAGATCCTTCTCAACCAATTGATAGGATAAATTATATTCTTGAAGATAGTGGTACAGATATTTTGTTATCAGGGCATGGTGCTGACAATGTAATTAATAATATTATTAACAATGTAGCTATTATCGACTTAATTGGTTGTAAGGAAGAGATAGCAACGAATCTAGAACATATATCAAAACAAAATCATTTGGCTTACGTCATATATACATCAGGTACTACTGGGAATCCTAAAGGGGTTATGGTCGAAAACAGGAATTTAATGAATTTAATTTATTGGATGCTTAAAGATGACTTTAAAGAAACAGAAGTGATTATGCAAAAAACAACATATGCATTTGATTTATCGATTTGGGAAATGTTCTTATGGTGTATAAGAGGTGCAAAATTATTTCTTTTGCCTAAAGAGGATGAGAGAGATTTTCAAAAAATTGCAGAGAAAATCAAGAAGCATAATGTTACGAGATTATCCTTTGTACCATCAGTATTAGAGGAATTCCTTTTTTATACAGATGTGAATAAATTGACTTCACTAAAAAGAATACAGTTATCAGGTGAGGCGCTTCCTATAGAACTAGCAAATAAATATAATGAAAACTATTGTGTTGGCGCAAATCTTGTAAATTCATACGGTCCAACTGAAACGACAGTATTTGCTACTTCACATATGGTTCCGATAAATGAGAAACAAAAAGGAATTCATATAGGAAAGCCTATCGCAAACACCCAAATATATATTATGAATAACGAACACCTTTGTGGTGTTGGGATGGTTGGTGAAATATATATTGGTGGTGAAGGAGTAACGAGAGGTTATTTAAATAAACCTCAGCTTACAGCGGAAAAATTTGTAGAGAATCCGTTTAAACCTGGAGATACAGTATATAGAACAGGTGACTTAGGTCGTTGGTTAGAAAGTGGAGATATTGAATACTTAGGTAGAATTGATGATCAAGTAAAAGTAAGGGGATACCGAATAGAGCTTGGGGAAATAAAAACAAAAATAAGAGAAATTGAAGGTATTCAAAATGCTGCAGTTGTACTGAAAGAACTAGATGGCGAAAAATATTTATGTGGTTATATAGTTGCTGACAGAAAGATGAATGTGAAGAAAGTAAAAGTTCAATTAGAAAAAAAATTACCAGAATATATGATTCCAACATATATTATCCAAATGGAAAGTTTGCCGGTAACAAGAAATGGGAAATTGGATAAGAATGTCCTACCAAATCCCAAACATATTTCTTATGAGAAATATGTTGCACCAAGAGATGAAACGGAACGATATATTTCAGGGATATTTCAAGAAATCTTAAGGGTAAATCGAGTGGGAATTGATGACAGTTTCTTTGAACTGGGAGGGCATTCTCTAAGAGCGATAAGACTTGTGAACATGCTTGAACAAAAGTATGGGACACGGATTCCTCTACGAAAAATTTTAGAAAATAGTACTGTGCGAAAGCTAAGCGAAGAAGTAAAGAGGGATGCAAATCGAGAACAGCATGTACCGATTAAAAAACAACCTGAAAAAAATTACTATGAAATGAGTTCGGCGCAAAAAAGGTTGTATGTAATTGATCAGATGCAAGAACCGAATATTACATATAATATTCCACTAATGATTAAATTTGATGAGAAGATTAATACTAAGCAGCTATATAATGCGTTAACTAAACTTACAGAACGGCACGAATTATTAAGAACGCATTTTGAGCAGATAAATAACAAATTTATTCAGGTTGTAGAAGATCGAGTAGAAATCGATTTTAGTCATATAGAGGAAAAAAGTACAGAAATATTAAATGTTTATAAGAAGTTTATCAAGCCTTTTGATTTAAAAAAGGCACCTTTGATGAGAACGATGGTTATTGAAACTGAAAAAAATGAAAGCATTCTATTAATTGATATCCATCATATTATTTATGATGAGGGATCAGCTCAAATATTATTAAATGATTTAGCTAACTTTTATAACGGAAAAAAATTACTAGAACTTAATATTCAGTATAAGGACTATAGTGTATGGGAGAATGCTAGAGATTTAAATGAGCAAAAGCAATATTGGTTAAATGAGTTTTCTGATGAAATACCTTTACTTAATTTGAAAACTGATTTTCCGAGGCCGCAGTATCAAAGTTATTCTGGGAAAAGAGCTATTACAAAACTAAGCAAACATATAAAAGAATTAGTAAGAGGCGTTCAAGTAAAAACAGGTGCTACGGAATATATGATTGTATTGTCTACTTTTATGTTGTTACTTAACCGGTATAGTCGACAAGAAGAAATTGTAATAGGTAGTCCAGTAGCTGGAAGGACTCATGTAGATACTCAAGATATATTAGGGATGTTCGTAAATACATTGGCTATTAAAGGAAAATTACATCCTGATATGAAATATATTGAGTTAATACAACAACTCAAAGAAAAATGTTTAAGAGCACTTGAAAATCAAGATTATCCATTTGAAGAATTAGTAGAGAATATAAGGGTCGAAAGAGATGCATCAAGAAACCCTATTTTTGATGTTATGTTTGTGTTGCAAAATAATGAATCTACCGAGCTAACATTTGGAAAACAAAAAGCACAAGCAATAGAAATGGATAATAACACGGCAAAATTTGATTTAACAGTTAGTATGACGGAAAGTGAAGATGGGTATGAGCTCATTTGGGAATATAGCACGGATTTATTTAAAGATGAAACGATTGAACGTATGAGCCAACATTTTTCACAATTATTGACTAATACTTTGAAAAATCCACAAAAGGAACTATGTGAATTTGAGTTGTTGAGTGAGGAAGAGAGACAAAAAGTACTAATTGAATTTAATGATACAGAGGTTACGTACTCTCAAGATAAAACGATTATTGAGTTATTCGAAGAGCAAGTGGAGAGAACGCCTGATAATATAGCATTAGAATTTGGACAAATATCTCTTACTTATAGAGAACTTAATTCTAAAGCTAATTATTTAGGAGAGGTGTTGAGAAAAACAGGGGTGAAACCAGACTCTGTTGTGGGAATAACTTCAGAAAGATCTCTGGAAATGGTTATTGGAATATATGGAATTTTAAAATCTGGAGCAGCATATTTACCAATTGATCCAAAGAGTCCAAGAAACAGAATGGAATTCATAATTAAAGATTCTAATATTAAAATAATTTTAGGTGGTCCTGGTAGTAAGGACTTGTTAAATGGTTTATCTGATATTGTGATTGTTGATATTACAGAATGTAATGAAGAAAGAGAAAGTAACTTAAAGGTGATATCAAAACCGAATCATTTAGCGTATGTAATTTATACGTCTGGGACTACAGGTATGCCTAAAGGAGTAATGATTGAAAATAGAAATATTGTCAATCAAGTATTTTGGCAAATAGAGAACGGTAATTACACTGAAAAATCAGTTATTGTTCAGAAAACAGCATTTTTCTTCGATGGTTCAGCTTGGGAAATTTTCCCTTGTTCAGTAGCTGGATGTAAACTGAGCATACTTAATGAGGATCAAAATAAGGATCCAGGGGAACTTATAAAGTTTTTACCTCATAATCAGATAGCTCTCACACCATCAATGTTGAGGATGATATTAGAATATATAGAGGACCATGATAAAGCTGAGGTATTTCAATTAATTAATAAATTATATTTAGCTGCAGAGCCAATATCAAAAGATTTATTGGAAAGATTAAGAGAATTGATGGGGGGAAGATTTGGTAACTTATGTAATTTGTATGGACCTACAGAAACTACAGTTACTGCAACTTCTTATCATTTTAGTAATCAGGCAAATATAGAAAAAGTTCCAATTGGAAAGCCAATATCTAATACACAAGTTTATATAATGAATGGAAATACCTTATGTGGAATTGGAGTACCAGGCGAATTATGTATAGCGGGAGCAGGTGTATCGAGAGGTTATTTAAATAATCCTATGTTAACTGCTGAAAAATTTGTAGAAAATCCGTATAAACTAGGAGAGAAAATTTATCGTACTGGAGATTTAGCTTGTTGGCTAGAGGATGGTAATATTGAATATTTAGGTAGAACTGATGATCAAGTTAAGATTAGAGGATTTAGAATTGAACTTGGAGAGATTGAGGAGAAAATAAGAACTCTACCAGGAATCCAAGATGCTGTTGTAGTTGTAAAAGAAAATAATGATGAAAAATATTTGTGTGGTTATTTAGTGTGTAAAGCAGAATGGAATGTTTCTGAAATTAAAATGAAACTTAAAAGTATGTTACCTGATTATATGGTACCAACATACATTATGCAGATAGATAAGCTTCCAATTACTAGAAATGGGAAGCTGGATAAGAAGGCGTTACCATGCCCTGAATTTGTATTAGCAGAAAATTACGTCGCGCCAAGAAATAAAATTGAATCAGCTATTATAGAAATGTATAAAGAAATTTTGCATATAGAACAAGTTGGAATAGATAATGATTTCTTCGAATTAGGTGGGCATTCATTAAAAGCGACAGTTTTAGTGAATAGTATAGAACGAAAATTTGGAATGAGAATTCCATTACGTAAAGTAATGGAATTAAAAACTGTTCGGAATTTAGCTGAAGAAATTAAAGAGGTGGATGGATATAAACTATATTCGCCAATTGAAAAGCAAGTAGATCGTCATAGTTTTGAACTGACTTCAGCTCAAAAAAGGCTGTACATCATTGATCAAATGCAAGGGGAAAATATTATTTATAATACCCCTCAAATTTTAGAAGTGAATGGTTACCTTGATTTGAATAGGTTGGAAAAGGCATTTCAAAAGTTGATACAACGTCATGATATTTTAAGAACTCATTTTATTATGGAAAATGGAACACCAATTCAAAAAATAACTGACAGTATTGAATTTTTGTTAGAGTTTGAAGTGATAAATAAGGAACTAGATATTCAGCAATTATTAAATGAATTTGTAGAACCATTTAACTTAAGTGAATCGCCATTATTAAGAGCAAAAGTTGTACAGATTACAGAAAATAAATCAATTTTAATAATTGATATTCATCATATTATTTGTGATGGAGTTTCAAAGAAGACTCTATTGGGAGATTTATCGAAGTTCTATGAAGGGAAATATTTAGCAACTCCAGAAATTCAATATAAAGACTATAGTGTATGGGAAAATAATAGGGAATTGTTTGGACAAAAGAATTATTGGTTAAATGAATTCGCAGAAGAAATACCGGTACTTGATTTAATTACAGATAATCCAAGAACTCAGAAGAAAAGTTTTAAAGGACAAAATATTATAACTAAATTAGGACTAAAATATAAGAATGCTATAAAACAGCTAGAAAAAGAAACAGGGGCAACAGAATATATGGTATTGTTGTCAACCTTCATGTTATTGCTAAGTAGATATAGCAGACAAGAAGAGATTGTTGTGGGAAGTCCTATATCTGGCAGAACTCACTCGGATACAATTGATATGCTGGGTATGTTTGTAAATACTTTGGCGATTAAAGGGAATATACAATCTTCACAAAGATTTATAGATTTGGTGGCACAATTACGAGAAAAATGCTTAAATGCGTTTGATAATCAAGAATATCCATTTGAAGAGTTAGTAGATCAACTTAGTGTTGAAGGGGATCCTTCTCGAAATCCAATTTTTGATGTCATGTTTGCATTTCAAAATAATGAGAATGAAAAGATAACATTTGGAGAAGCTGATGTTGTTTTATTGCCAACACCAAATAATGTATCAAAGTTTGACTTAACAATGAACATTGAAGGTATTGAAGATGGATATGAGTTGAATTGGGAGTATTGTACGGACTTATTTAAAGAAAAAACAATTGCTCGTATGAATGAACAATTTGTCCAATTATTGAAAAATGCTTTGAAAGACCCACAAAAGAAACTGTGTGAAATTGAATTATTAACAGATACAGAAAAAGAAAAAGTT
>NZ_BTRL01000027.1:0-109563 GCF_054771475.1 Bacillus sp. MN7755 | reverse complement strand
TAACAATTGGGGTGCAGTTCACTTTTACAGATGCTCTTCTTCATTACTTAATACGTAAATGTAATTGTCGCTAATGAATAATCTGCCATTGCACTATATGGTGCTACTTGATAAGATACACGCTTTGCACCTTTTGGCCAATTTATTTCATTTAACACTTTCTTTATATCTTGCATTGTTCCATCCATAGACTGCTTATATCGTACTTCTACCTTTTCTGGCTTAGAAGCGAATTGTTGCTGTAATTTTTTCTTAAATTCACTGTAATTGTCTGCTCCGTATTGTGCAGACAAATATTTTAAATTTGTTTCTTTTAACATTTGCTCATATGCTGCAGTTTTTGAACTACCAGCTTTTATTTTGTTTGTTAATTCATTAAAGTAACTTGTAGTTGCTGCTGGATATTTACTACGATCCCAGTCGTGATCTTTACTTAATTGCTCATCAGTCATATTAAAATATGAATATGTTACGCGCCCAGCTTTATCTGGTACTGGATCATCGAAAGTCGTATCAAGATGATACCATTTGTTTTCAATGTTCACCAAATTCCATGCATGAGCTTGTCCATTTCCTGTGCCTGTTACAATATGATTTTGGATACCCGCTTCTTTTAGCAATTCATATGTTAATAACGTATAGCCTTGGCAAACAGCAGAGCGATTCGCTAACGCTTCATATGCTGTATATGCTTGATAAGACGTGTCATACGATACATGTTTTACAACGTAATCATGAATCGCTTTTACTTTCTCATGCTCATCCATTCCTGGTTTTACAATCGAGCCGATAATTGCTTTTGCCTGAGATTTTACATATTGTGTTTGCTCTTTTGTTTCACGGTATTTCACTTGCAGTGTAAACGTATAGTTTCCTGGTAACCCTTTAATAGAATATCTAGTAGACGCTACATTATATTTTACATACTCATCCGCATCTACAATTTTATTAAACTCACCATACAATTGGTCCATAATATTTCTAGCATTTCTATCTTTTGTTTTATATGTGATTGTAATATTTTCTTCTCGATTATCAATCTGTTTTTTTAATTCTTTCCTAAAATCATTTAACAACTTTACATCTAATTGTGTTGTCACTGTAGTCGGATTCGTAGCTGCATAAGATACAGATGACGCCTGTAAGCCTCCCATTACTATAGTTGAACAAAGCAGGGTAGCTGTCACATACTTACTTGTCTTTCCCATCATGTCACTCCTTACATTCTATAACTATACGAAAAAGTATCGTATAGTTTCAGAGTATACAATACTTTTTCGTATAGGTCATATGAGATTATGCATATTTAACATTGTAAAAAGGTTGTTCTTTTTACAAGAACAACCTTCTTCATTAACAAGTTTGTAATACACAACATACATTTTCAAAACGTCGATTTTTCAAGTCTTCATTTCCTATACAGAAATAAAGCATCCCTAAATCTCCCCACATCATATTACAATTTTTAGTATCTGAATCAATTTGGAATAAAAGCGTCATTTGCTGCGGATCTATGTCCATATATTGTCCCGTCTCGTACAATACCTCATCTTGTACAGAGAATGGCTCACCAAACATTTGATGGTTATCGTAGTTATCTGGAATTAGCTCTTCAAGTAATTGCAAGAAACGATCTGAATCAGCCTCATCTTCAATGAAAAGCTCTGGCAATTTATACGTTAGTTCAAAAGTAGTTGCACACTGGTTATAATTCGTTTGCCATTCATCTGCTCTTCGTAATTGCTCTACAGGAACATCATAATAAAGTACACGCCCCGCTTCAGTTGGATTCACGTCTTCTTCAAAGTAATTTTCAATGCTGAAAAAGTATAACATTCCTGTCTTAGGTAGATTGTGATCTATACCAACATTTTGTAAATCATTTAAATTAAATTGAGCGATAAACTGTAACGGATTTCCTTTATGCGTTGGGTATTCAAATGCAGCTGGTAAATCAGGAACTCCTCCCATTTTTGAACTACCTATCGTAACGGTTTCCTCCTGCTTTGGCACAACTTTTATACAAGAAAATACAGTATTAATAAGTTCCTCTTTTAAATGTGTCAGCCCATATTTATCAATTAATACTTCAATTTGTTTATTCATAAATTCTCCTTATATTTACATACTTATTTGTATCATCGCACAAAAATTATACTCCATTCTTTGTAAAAACAACAAGCCTTCAAAAAAACGGGCTCTTCCTCCATACGCGAACAAGTTTAAAAAAGCATAGTATACATTGTTCCTACAAACACGATAGTTCATTATTTCTTCCAGTACATTTTCCCCTCGTTCATTTTTATTTTTAATTTAAGGAGGAATTCCACATGGGTTACGGATATAGTTGCTGTGGTTACGGATACGGTGGCGGCGGCGGTTGTGGTTATGGAGGTTTCGCTTTATTAATCGTTTTATTTATCCTTCTAATCATCATCGGAGCTAGCTGTTGGGGTGGCTTTGTAGGCTGCTAGTAAATTTAAAAACTATTGTAAAAAAGCACGTACAATACGTGCTTTTTTGCCATTTTCAAATTTTTTATTCGAAAGGAAGTATGATTAATGAAGATTGATGGTGTTTTTGAAGGAGGCGGTGTACGCGGAATTGCGCATGTAGGAGCAATTTGCGCGTTAGCTGAAAAAGGCTATGAATGGGAGCGTGTAGCTGGAACATCAGCTGGTTCCATTATTGCTGCGCTCCTAGCAGCAGGATATTCTTGTTCAGAGTTAAAAACGATTATAACTGATATTGATTATAATAAATTTACGAAGAGAACCTTCATTGACAGAATCCCGTTTATCGGAAAAGGATTAAGCGCATGGACTACTCTTGGTATTTACTCTAATATTTTTATAGAGGAATGGATTGAAGAATTGCTTCGAAAAAAAGGAGTTCACTTATTTACAGATTTACCTGATTTAAATAAGCTTAAAATTATCGCTTCTGATATAAGTAATGGTAAAATGGTTATCTTTCCTGATGACTTACCGAACTACGGATTTTTAAATTATCGCTTCTCTATTGCTAAAGCTGTAAGAATGAGTAGTACAATCCCCTTCTTTTTTGAACCAGTAAAATGGAGAACCCCTAAATGGAAGCAACCTTGTTATATGGTTGATGGAGGGATTTTAAGCAATTATCCAATTTGGATTTTCGACTCACCTACCTCTCCTCGCTGGCCGACTTTTGGATTTCATTTCGTAAAAAATGAGATCCAAGCTGACCCTGCCCACTATAATGAGCCTATCTCCATGTTCAAAGGACTATTTAAAACAATGATGCAAGCCCATGATTTACGTCATTTAGACAAAGAATCAAAAGCAAGGACAATTACAATTCCAACAGGGTCCATTACTAGTACAAACTTTGAGTTAACAAAGGAAGAAAAAGATTGGCTTTACAATTCTGGTTATAACGCCGCAAATAAGTTTTTACAATCGTGGAACTTCAGACAATATATTGATGAATATAGAAACGGAAATCAGGACCGAAAAACAAATCGGTATTTCCGTCAACTTGACTCATAATAATATTATTTTTCATACGAGAACACGTAACGCTTTCAAAAAAAATAAGCCTAGTAATATTATATATTACTAGGCTTATTTACTTCCTGTATAATTTATTATACGTTGGTTACGGATACGTTAACCCTTCAGTTTCCTCCGCAGTAATAACTGTGTATCGATTTCCTGTTCGTAATCCTAACAATTCCGCTTTTTCAATTGCCTCTTGCTTCGTCTCCGCATAAGCAGCTAAATATTTTTCTCCATTGATAATTTGGCAAATTACATATTGTTTCATTACTTTCTCCTCTTACTTTTTCATTAATTGTGCAAGTTTTTTTATACCTATTTCAATTTCTTCTAACGTTGCGTATGAATAGGATAGGCGCAAAAATTGATTTGCACTTCTATCATACAAAGTACCTGGATTTAATAAAATCTTTTCTTTCAAAGCTTTGTCAAATAAGCTACGGTTCGAAACGGGTACATTCATATGTAACCAAATATAAAAACCACCTGTCGGTTCATACCATGTTGCTATATCACGACAATATTTCTCTAACATTTGCAACATAAAATCTCTACTTTTTTTCAACTTAGTTCTTACAAACTGTAAATGTTCATCATACGATCCATCCGCAAACCATTCCGCTGCAATTTGCTGAGAAATAGAACTTGAACCATAATCTGTTTGCATTTTTATGTCTGCCAACCTTTGAATAACAGGCTCAGATCCAACAATCCATCCAATTCTTAATCCTGGACTAATGACTTTAGACATACTCCCGATATGTAGTACAATTCCGTTTTTATCATATGCTTTTAAAGGCTTTGAAACAGACTCATCAAACCATAAGTCTTGATATACCGCGTCCTCTATAATAGGCAATCCAATTTCATTACATATTTCCATCACTTCTATTCGTTTCTTCGCATTCATACTAAAGTTCGTCGGATTATGAAAAGACGGGATTGTATATAAAATAGATGCATTAAATTGCTTCTTATATTTTGTAATATATGATGTATTTAAACCGTTCTCATCCATTGGTATTCCAATGAAACGCATTCCTGCTGATTGAAAAACATTAAGCGAATATAAATAGGATGGTTTTTCTAATAAGATGGATGCCCCTTTTGGAAGAAGCCCCATAGAGATAAGTTGCAATGCTTGAATTGCTCCTGAAACAATTAATATAGAATCAGGAGTTACATAAATACCATGTCCTTTTAAATAGTCCGCAATCTTCTCCCTTAAAAAGAGATTTCCTTTCGGCTCTTCATAGCCAAGTGTCATCTTTGATCCTAAAAGCTTATTCATAATATCTTTCATCTTTTTTTCAGGTAAAAGACTTGGCGCGAGCTCACCTGTTCCTAAACGAATTACATGCGGACAAAATTCAGCTTGATTAATCTCTTGAATAGCAGGCAGATTCGGATAATGAAGTCCTGTTTCTACATAAGACTGCCAATTAGGTGGGGGTGCGTATGTTGAAGCATTCTCATTATTATTTACAACAATTGTTCCTTTTCTGCCATTCCCTTCAATGTATCCCTTTGCAACTAGTTCATCGAAAGCCATTACAATTGTGCTTCGATTCACACCAAATGTATATGCCAATTCTCTTTGTGAAGGTAATTTCGTTCCAACAGTCCATTCTCCATTAACGATTCTTTCTTTTATATACGTTTCTATTTGTTTATACAGAGGCATCGCTAGAGACATATTCGGTTTCCAAACGAATCTTTCCATCATATCACCTTATATTCTTTTTGGTTGGTAACCTCCCCAACCATATGGATGGATACAAATTTTCATTTCTTCTATACAATATACACTATCATAACGAATTAAAATAGGAGGTAATATGATGAGTGAAGCAATTATTCATGGTATCATTCTTGCATTTGGCCTTATCATTCCATTAGGAGTCCAAAATGTTTTCGTCTTTAACCAAGGTGCGAGCCAACCAAATATTTGGAGGGCAGCCCCTGTAGTATTAACTGCCTCTATATGTGATACGTTACTCATATTGATAGCGGTGCAAGGTGTCTCCCTTGTGCTTCTTACTTTTTCTTGGCTAACTAACTCGTTATATATAATTGGATTTTTCTTTCTCCTATACATGGGCTTTGTTATTTGGAGAAGTAACCCTTCCAACGATGTAAAACAAGAAAAAAGTATGCCCTTAAAAAAGCAAATCCTTTTCGCCGCATCGGTTTCGTTATTAAACCCACATGCAATTTTAGATACAATCGGTGTAATTGGAACAAATTCTATCCAATACATAGGAAACGAAAAATGGGCTTTCACACTTGCAACTATTATCGTTTCTTGGATTTGGTTTATAAGCTTAGCTTTAGCGGGGAAATTTCTAAAAAGACTAGACTCAACCGGAAAGACAATCGTATTATTAAATAAATTTTCTGGTCTCATCATATGGGGTGTCGCACTTTATATGTTAAAACAAGTTATTTATTCCTAATGAACGAAAGAGAATTGCATGTTACTGAAAACATCATGCAATTCTCTTACAAATTATGAAGTAGGTTCCGGTTTCTGTTTTACCGTCTTTGCATCTTTTGCTGGTTTAATCCAAATGATTGCTATAGCAGCACCGATCCCAGCGAATATACTTGTTAAATAAAATACTTCATGGTCAGCACCTTTCATGAAAAAAGAATATAGAGGTGGTCCAGCTGCTACACCGATAAATCGCATTGAACTATAAAATGACGTAACCGTTCCCCTTTGCTCCTTTTCAATTCCTTGTGTAATTAAAGCATCTAAACATGGGAGTGCCATACCAATTCCTATCCCCATAATAACGAGACAAAGAAGTAGTAAATAAATCCCTTTTATAAATAAAGGAATGATGACTGATGCAGCTGCCATTAAAAAACCAATATAAATACACTTCTTCATCATATTTTGATTATCTCCAATTTTTTTACCAGCCATATATGAACTAATTGACAGTACAAGTAACGGAATCGCAAGTAGACACCCTTTCCATATACCATGAATGTCATACTTTGATTCCAGTATAGTTGACAAATAAAAGAGAATTCCGAATAAAATAAGCATAATAATTGCACCTAATGCAAAAATGGCAATTAACCATCTTCCTTTTTCACGAAACGTAGCAAGAATTGATTTTATAAACTCTTTAAGTGGTGGTACTTCTCCTTCTTGTTTCTTTGCCTTTACTAGAACAAGTAATAAAACAATTGATACTACGCATAAAACTGGAATCGCCCAAAACGGTAAGAACCATACAATGGCAGCAAGAGCAGAACCTAAAATAGGGCTCAGCACTTTCCCAAATGTATTGGATGTTTCTATGATTCCTAAACCTGTACTAACTTGTTTTTCATCCTTGTATAAATCACCAACACACGGTATAACAACTGGCATTGCACCAGCAGCACCAATACCTTGAATCGCTCTACCAATCAATATCCAAGTG
Source organism: Bacillus sp. MN7755 (assembly GCF_054771475.1). Lineage (NCBI taxonomy): Bacteria > Bacillati > Bacillota > Bacilli > Caryophanales > Bacillaceae > Bacillus > Bacillus sp. MN7755. The sequence goes on along the minus strand of NZ_BTRL01000027.1, from coordinate 102,587 downwards.
TAGGGATTATCAACTTTCCAAGATACCCAACCAGTTATCGCTCCTCCTATAGCCGCAATCAGCAAACTCGGAACCATTACCATCTTTCGCCCCCATCTATCTGATAAATAACCAGCAATCGGTATAAGTAAAATGGCTACAATAGAGTAAATTGTAATAATCATGGATACTTGAAACGATGAAATATGTAATTTTTTTTCGATAGTCGGTAGGATTGGAATGAGCATTGAATTCCCTAATGTCATAACAAGTGGAACTGATGCAAGCGCAATTAAACAACAGTTTTCTTTTTTTAACATGTCGGCTTCGGAACCTTTCATCATATATTTCTTACCATATAATAGCCCTGCTGGAACGTAATTGTTCATTCCACCAGGGCTATTACATCTTTACTACTTCCCATTTACAACAAAAGAAATTGGGGAAAATATAGTATTATTCCTATTCTTTGAATCCAGTTCGCAATATATCCATACCAATTAATTGAAAAAAAAAGAAAGGAAGAATCCTTCCTTTCTCCTATAACCTTCTACAATTAGCGAGTATATCCGCCACCAAGTTGTTGTTCTGCCATCGCTACTAGGCGTTTAGTGATTTCACCGCCTACAGAACCGTTTGCACGTGAAGAAGTGTCAGCGCCAAGTTGTACACCAAACTCTTGTGCAATTTCATATTTCATTTGATCTAAAGCCGCTTGTGCTCCATGTGATGCTAATTGATTAGAATTACGATTTCTAGCCATTACCAATCACCTCCTTATTTATATATAAATTGTGTTAAATTCGAATTAAGATACATGGTAATTTTTGGTTATTTTTCATTATAAAAAAAGAGTCTCTTAACGAGACTCTTTCACCATTTCACTTTACGAAGTTACTACTACCAAATTTCTATTTGTTAATACTTTCATTTCTTCTCTTAATATCTCTTTCGCGTTATGTCCAAACCATTCAAGTGAAGCGAAATGGTCAGTATCTCTCACTTCTTGAATAATCTCATCATAATTTACGATACCTTCAAATAATGGAACCATACCAGTACGACTTCCAGCTGCTGCATATACATTATTCGGTTCAAACACATGTAAATAATCTGCTGACGATATATTCTTAAAATGGTAATGTTGTATCCACGGCCTTAGTCGTTGGAAGCTGTCAACTGGATCTGCACCAGACTCCCATATATGAAGAAAATCAAGATTTATTTTCAAATTCGGATGATCTACTTCGCCTAATAGTTCCAAAGTAGAAGGCAACGTATCCGTTAACGTATTTGGATGTGTTTCTAAAAGTACATACATATTATGCTGAGCAAATAATTCACAAATCATGCGAATACGATTCACATACTCTTGTCTCTCTTGTTGCGAAAAATCTGCACTACCTTTTTGTCCAGCAAACGTACGAATTTTGTTCGTTTTAAACCAATTAGCTAGTATTGCAAGTTGTTCACATTTCTCTATCGTTTTTTCAAAATCTGCCGATAATGATATGTCTAAGTAATCACTTATCATCGTAATTTCTAAGGTTTTATCCTTTAAACAATTCAATTCTCGTTCTGTCGTTTCATACTCTTGTATATGCAAATTTTGCGCATGAGTCCCCCACAATTCAATTCCTTCAAAACCGTTTTCATATGCAAATTGAACAATATCAGTAAATGAAATTAATTGATGGCGAAATGAAATGGTACATAGTGAATATTTCATAGCTTTAAACTCCCTTGTCTTAAATTCAGTAAACTTTTTAAAGAGTTACGACAGACTGATTTATTTTTATAGCTTTCCAAGATAGAAATTGTTTCTCTAATTCCTCCTTAATTTGCAGTTCAATTGCATTCATTTCATCCAGCTTTTCAACAATTGATAATAACATACCTTTATTATTCGTCATTGCCATTTTAATTGCACGATACTGTACATTTGTAAATCCTTGTACAATATCTTCTACCCGATCACACCAATAATCAAATTCTCGCTCCGAATATTGCAACGTTTCACGGAAGTATGCAAAGGCATGTTCATAACTATATTTACGAATTGCAAGTACTGGTATTTGTTTTACTGCTGCTACAAGACCAGAAAGCGCATATCCATCTTCCTCATTTGCCATTTTTATAATTAAGTTTTTTAGCTCCATAGTCAGTTCATTGTCGTTCTTTTTGAATGTTTCTGTGAAATAACTAGCTACCATTTCTTGTGTTGGTTCTTTAATTCCTTCTACATCAATGAAATAGCCTCCACCAAATGGGTTATCTTGAACAGAGTGAAGCACTTTTTCTCTTTCCATATTCCCTTCCCAGCGAAAATCAGGATCTAGCATGAACCATTCTTCTTCTTTCTCTGTCTTCGATATCATTAAATAATGCGGAAATGGCTTTTGATGAAACTTATTTTCTCTCTCTGGTAATAGAGACATATCAACCATTACAATTACGAAACGATTTTCAGGCTTATTTTCTACTAATTCTAAAAACGTTTCTACATTGCTATCTTTATCTTTTGCATGATCATACCATTCGTTCACTTTAATACCGTATAATCTTTCATACCATAATAAATAATTATCATGGTTAATATTTTCGGAGTGATACGAAATAATGCCACCATCTGTTATATCAAAATCTCCATCCCATAAACCAAAATAAAATGGACGAAAATCTATATCACTTCGTCTTTTTATAATTTCACAAAAACAACTTACTAAACAATGCACTTTTATTGAAGTCATACTCTCATCCACTTTCCTAAAGGTTAGTTATTCACATTTATATCCTGTAACGGCTGTAACTCTTCCATAAAATCAAGCAAAGATCCTACAGTAAGAAATGCCTTTGGATCTACCTCATCCTCTGGAACGCATAGCTTTAAATCCATTTCTATGTATACAATGAGTTGTAACATCATTACCGAATCTATATATAAATCTTGATTTAAGTGCATCGTTTCTTCTAAATGCGTTATATTCTTCAGTTCCATTTTTTCTGTCATAATTTTTAATACGGCATTCTTTAATGCTTCCCGTCTCATGCTGTAACCTCTCCCATCTCTAGTAACTTTCTACTTACTTTTCCAGTTTTATTTTTCGGAATTTCAGTTACACTTTCAATTTCATGCGGAACTTTATAAGATGGTAAATGCTGCATACACCATTCTCTTATTTGCACGGGATCAATTTGAGAGATTACTTTCGCTTTAACAATTTCACCCATCACAGGATGTTTCCCTCGATATACAATTGCCTCTTGAACACCTTCCAATCGAAGCATTGTTTCTTCTACCTCTATAGGAAAGACTTTTAATCCTGAAACGTTAATCACATCATCCATACGCCCCATAAAATGAATGCCACGTTCAGATTTATACCCTAAATCTTTCGTAAAAATTTCCTTATCGTTCATTTTCACTACAATTTCTTCAGGCATATTTTCATCTGAACCTATGCTTATACTCGCATGAGATAGCGGATTTCCTAAATCTAAATGGCTTTTCATATCATGACATATACTAATACAACCTGCCTCAGAACAACCGTATTGTTGCATCATATATGTTGTCGTTTCTTTTAGTTTATAAAATAATGCTTCTGGTAAAGGCGCTCCGGATGTCATAATTTTATGAAACTGAAACGGTCCTTGCGGGAAACTCCCCATAATATGTAGCATAAGTGGTACTGCATATATGATATGTTTTTCTGTATTGCGAACGATATTTAATGCGAATTTAGGATTTTTATTCGTAATGATGATAGGCTTGCTTCCCCTCGTAATTGCAGATAACGTACCACATATTAGTCCGTATGAATGTGAAACAGGAGCCATAACAATCGGCACTTCATCCTCTTTGCAGTTTAAAGCTTCATTATAAGCAGTAATTTCTTTATCAACTTCCGTCCATGCTCTACGAATCAGTTTCGGTTCCCCAGTTGTTCCAGAACTATATTGCAATAAAGAAGGCTCTTCTAGTAAAAAATCCTCTACTTCTAGTTTTGTAAAATCTCTATATTCTTCATATAAAACCCCTATACAATTTGCACGCTTTGCCATTTCAATAGCCGTTTCTTTTGGCGTATCTTCATGTATAAGTAATACTGATGATTTCTTTTCTTTTAAGTAAAATACAAGCGTAATAATGTCAAATGGGTCCTTCAGACAAAGCGCAAATCTATTTCCTTCCGCTTCTTGAAATTGTTCCATTTCTTCGTAAACTTGTAATCTCAAATCAAAATCACTTTTGCTATACTCTTGTTTATTAACGATTAGCATAATTTCCCCCTGTAACAACTGATTTTTGTATGTTAAGTTGCCTTGCTCTATACAATGGATTTGGAACTTCATGAACTAGCGATTCCACATCCATATACAATCGACGCTTCGTTAATTGCTCCGCATAGAATGTAGGAGTGTATAGCTGAACACTTTCAAATCTATCTTTCAAATGTGGATATTTTCTAAAATGATTTTCAATTTCTTCAACCACTATCATCCAAAAACTTGCTTCTTTCCATTCATATTCATCCGCAAGTACGAAAGCTAATTCCCCTACATTAAATAAGAACAGTGCATCTAGTACCATCTCTTGTAAACATTCGATACGATCCATTTCAAAGAAATCATTCATTTTTCCATTCGCATACGTTTTATGCATTTTAGTAAAGTCCGGACATTTATTCATTTCTTTTAAGAATGGACGATAAAACTCAAGTCCTTCATGGAAATCCTTTAATGCAATACGGACAGGTAGCCCTTCTTTATGAACTAAAATCATATTTTGACCGTGTGATTCGAGTGAAATTCCGTGCTCTACAACAAGATGTAATACAGGTATTATCGCTTTTTGAATAAGTAATCGCAGCCAATTTTCTATCCCATATTTGTTTAACCATGCATCAATAACTGGTGTCCCATCTTTCTCTTTTGCATATAAGCCGTTAAAGGGAACTGCATCCTCTTGCTCATCTAAATAATTATGAACACTTTCACGCCAAATGCATCCTAATGAACCATATGTGGCTTTCTTATTCGTATCATACGTTACACTCGAAAATTCCTTTAACAAAATTACACGTGATTCATCCCTTAAATAAGAATCTTGACTTACGACATCACTTAACCAATTCGATATAGCTGGTGCACTCGCAACTGAATATGGTTTCAGCGTACGGAGTGTCGAAGTGTTAAGTATATTCAGCGATACCTTTACATATGGCCTCTTTGGATTCGTAACATTTCTTAACGTTCTCATAGATTGTTGCGCACAATAATCGTCCACTGATTCCCCTAAATAAATAATACTTTTATCCTGTATATACTCAGCGTAATTTGGAATGATGAAATTCTCCCATTGCCAAGGATGAACAGGTATAAACACGTACTGCTTTGGATCACATCCCGCACTGTGAATTCGTTCCTTATACGCTTCTAATTTGTGCTCGCCTACTTCATCTTTTAAAATTTTGTCATAAATCACTTCATTTTCATAACCTACAGCCGCATATTTCTTATGAGCTGCAATCCATATAAGTTTTATTGGCCTCATAAATTCATATCCATATTGAAAATTGTCACGATATTGAAACCCAATGCGTGCTTTATAGCTTGGATGATATGGGTGACCATCAATTAAATGGCTTTCAAAGTCATCGTATGATTTTTGAGTAAATTTCAACTTATTACGTCTTTCATATTGTGCAATCGTGTCTTTAAATATCGTTTGTTCTAATTCGTGAATAAAAGAATCTAATTTCGTTTGTTCTACGTTAACAACCCGAAAAACTTCTTCCAAAAATTGCGAAACTGATTGTATTTCTTGTTTTTCCTCTTGAACTCTTACTATTAATGAATCTATAGAGATACGTCCAAATGTCATTCGTTCTCTTCCGTAACATTCGTACGTGACACTTTTGTTTTCCTCATCAAGTCCTTGTATAAGAAAAAGAATTTGTTTTTCTTTTTCTATACGAACTGGTATAATGATCCCCTCATAAATTAACGACTCTACTAATTGACATAAAACTCTTCTTCGTACTGAAATGTAATCTTCTGACTCAAGCGCTTTCAATATTTTCGTATGATACATGTCCATTCTCATAACCTCCTCTACCTTACGAAAAATACCATTAATTGTATTACGTGAAATTTTAATACTATTTATGAACGAACAGCCACTTCTCTAACGAGCGGATTCTGTACCTGTACGTAAATTGCTTGTTCTAAAGGATTACTTAACTCGTCGACATCAAAAAATCTCGTTAATAAATTTGCTTTACATGCCAACTTATCCTCTTCCAACAATTCTCTTAAAAAGGTAGAAGGTTCACGATTATAAGGAAGGAACGATTCAAGTACAGATCTTAATTCCGTGAGAAGAATTTCCTCCTTAATTAATCCAGCTGTACCAAATCCGTTAATGAGTCCAAACATATGATTAAAAATTAAGTAGTAACGAAATCTTTCATCTACAATATAGTCGTCATACAAATTTCCAGTACGTTCTCCAATACCAGCTAACTCATTATTAAGCATTTCTTTCATTGAATTACAGAAATAAAAACCTTGATTATCACGGAAATAATATTTGACCGGATAACCGTCCTTTAGCTGAACAACGCTATTTTGCTGATGAGCTTCTAATGCAACACCATACTGTAAATACATCCATACCATCGGCTTTAAAGAAATATTCATATATCGTCTAAACCACTCTAAACTTACTTCTTCACAACTTCTACTTTCTAAATCTGCTAGGCGGTGAATAATATTTGATAAGCGAGTACGTTCTCCAGGTATAGCATCTTGAACTAGCCCAGCAATTAATGTAGCGTCATTGACATGTTCGCTATAAAAAGGATTCTCTCGTATAATTACTTCAAATCCTGATTCTTGTGTTCCATAATTTAATGTAATAAATGCTGGATCACAAATAAAATCAAAGCCGGGAAACTTTTCTAGTACTTCACCAATAGCCGTATTTAACATTTCCTTCCCTTCAAGACCACTCTCAAGTTCCTTCAATTTATTAATGCGCATTGAATTTGTTACTTTTACCGGAAATGAAAACTTAAGCATATACTTTGAATCGGGATGATATAACGTCCTAAGTGATGATGTTGCCATATAATACTTACCAGCAGGACCAATATATTCAAGTACTCCTTGATCTATCCAATCCTGGACGTAAGATTGGTGTAATAACCATTCTGCCTGAAGCGGATGAATTGGAATTAATGAATATTCATCTTTATTACAATACTTTAAGATAAATTCCTTACTAACCATCTCATCATTACGTAACTCTTCTTTTAAAATTACTGTTGTAGAATCTAATAATAATGATTTTTCATTCACTATACTTTTATGTGCCCGAAAATAATGCAGCTGGCATTCTCCTTTTAATTCTGGAGAATACATTGCACTTTTCCAATCCAATATACCTTGTCTACTCTTTGGTGTAGGGTGAGTTAAATGTCCAAATAATAAAGACTGCTCCGCCTCTATAAAAGTTGTATGGAAACCGTATAATGCAGATGTGTCTTCTATTCTCGCTTTTGTAAATCCCTCAATATTTTGACAACTACGAATAACTCGAAGCATAAGTTCAGCAGGATTCGTCCCTTCTCCGTAGTTGATAGACATCTCTTTTATTAAGAAAGTAATAACTGTTACGTAATCTGCTTTAATAACAGAATTACTATCTCCAATTTGATAATAAAATTGTTCTCCAAACAAATGGCGATCTGTTGATGATTTATAAATAACTTCTCCATACAAAGTAACGTTCTGTGCCGATAGCCGACAACATAAATATGTGGGGACTGTATCTCTATTCAACGTATTACTGAAGATACTTTCCATTCCTTCATCCTCTGTAATCCATTCTCCACTCCCTGTTTCTCTTAAATAACAGTTTAAAAAGCTTTGTAATGTTGCATGTTCTGCGATTTGTTTCGCATGCTGCATACTGGTCCTCCTCTTTATATTAAAGCTATCGAAATTTTATATAATAAACGATAATTGAATGTCGTTATCAATTATGATTCTAATTGATAATGATATTCAATTCAAGAGTATATTTCAGAATTTTTTTATGAAATTTAATTTTTCTTTTTTTCTTTCTTTTATTTAACCTAGTTAAAAATACGCTAAAAAAATTCTTGTTTTCAAACTAATTACCTACTATTTTTTATTAATCCATCAAAAATGGATTAATAAAAAGGTATACCTTATTTGGTATACCTTTTCTCGCGATTTGTTTACATAATATTATTATTTATATCAATCTATCTAGCTGTTCATATAACAAATTCAAATCTCTCCAACAATACGCTGTCTCTTCTATCTGTACTCTCTCTAAAAATTTCGTATCAATTTTTTCAGGATTAAATTTTTCATAAAACTTTTTAGAAGGATTATTCGTAACGACCCAAACTAAAAGGGATTGCATATCATTGTTTATACATTCCGATAATAAAGCTTGAAATAACTTTTGTCCTATTTGCATTCCTTGATACGTTTGTAAAAGGTAGATCGCATATAATTCCCCATCACAATTATATGTACCGCTTCTTTCTATTCCCCCATCAATGAATCCAACTATTTCTCCATTTAACGTCTCTGCTACAAATCTAAATTGATGATTACCTTCTTGTTGAAAAATGTTTTCCCACTGTTTTTCTCGTTGCTCATATGTTATATTCCCCAAAAATCCGTTAGGGAATATCCCTTTATATGTTGTTTTCCAGCTATCAACGTGTACCTTTGCTATACCCGGTATATCATCTTTTATCGCTCTTCTAATATGTATCTCCATCATTTCCCCCCTCGTTTACTCATCATTATATCAATTTACTTCCTTAAAAACCCAAATAAAAAAAGAGTGAATTGACTTCACTCTTTTTTCTTACAATTATCTACTTTCCACTTCAACTGAAACAACACGATCTATCTCTTTTAGTGAACTATATAGCTCAGTTGTATATAAATCTTCTGGAGCTAAAATGACCATCTCTAATTGTTGAAATGCTCCACTATCTATATCTTTAATCTTCACTCGTTTCACATGCATTCCTAAATTTTTTATCTGCTTAAATATACCATCTAATTCATGATGCTCTTTTACAGTAATTTTTATAGATAAGTCCTTTTGTCTTAATGAATACGGTCCTGCAATTTTCACAAGTTGCGGAAGTACATTAATTGCTAAAATAATTAAAACCATAGCAACCGTCGCTTGTAAATAAAATCCTGCCCCAATTGCTATACCCAAAGCTGAAGCAGCCCACACCATAGAAGCTGTCGTTAATCCAGAAATAACATCATTACTTCTTCGTAAAATAACACCTGCCCCAAGAAAACCAATCCCACTCACAATTTGAGCAGCTAGACGCATTGGATCCATATTTGTATGCCCTGGAACAGAATATACATGTACGGATTCAATTGAAACCATCGTAATTAAACAACTTGCTACAGAAATAACCATACTTGTTTTCACACCAAGTGGTTTATTCTTTAGCTGCCTATCTATTCCGATGAATAATCCTAAAAAGAGTGCTAAACCTAATTTGAGTAAAAATTCATATGACATATTTCAATCTCCTTACTTTACAATGTTTCCCTTGGAATAATTCACTATAACTCTTTTATGATATCAATTCCAGTCTTTTCTATTCATTTAACGTAAAAAACCGAAAAAACATTTGTGACGATGTTTCTCCGGCTTTTTATTACGCTTATTATTTCTGGTCTTTAATCTTAATCTCTGCATCTTTGTAAAATGCTAATTTACTGTCATTATACTCTTTTGTAAAATTGTTAAATTGCTCTTTTGATTTTTGTGCTTCCACATTTAATTCATTAACAGCCTTAACTTTTTCACCAATCTCTTTTAATTTCGTTTCTTTTACCTTTAATTTTTCATACAGTTCTTTTTCAGTCGCTAACGCCTTCGTATAATTTTCATTCATCTTTTGGAATGCATCATAACGATTTTTATACGACTCTTCTACTGCTTTCGCTTGTTTTTGTAACTTTTTATCTTCAAGCTTCTCTATATTTCCTTGAACGGATTTCGTTTCTTTCTGAGCTTTTTCTAGCATTTCTTTCTCATTTTTTAATACTTTTTCACGGTCATCTACATTTGCAGTAGCTTGCTCGATTTTTTTCATAACAGCTTCATTATGATCTTTACCTTCTTGTAAAATTTGAGAATATAGATCTTGACCTTCCTTCTCTAACTTCTCTAGTTTCTTTGCTTCATCAACTAAAGATTTTTCTTGTGTCGCTGCTGTTTCAAAAGCTGTATATAGATTTTCTTCTGGTTTTTCACCGAAACAACCTGTTAATAGTCCTACTGATAGTGCTCCAACTACTGCTACTTTTCCATACTTCAACGTTCATTCCTCCATTACATACGGTTATCATGCCAGAAGTTCACTGGGAAGTGACTCTCTTCATGATAAGCTTCAAACTCATAACCCTTTTCTTTTAACCCTTTTAAAATTGCTGGCACAGCAGCAACTGATTGCGGGTGGATATCATGCATTAAAATGACTTCCTGTGGTTTTGTTGCATTTGTTAATACATTTTGAGCAATTTGTGCTGCAGCTGCATCAACTTGCATTTTATTATATTTCCAGTCTAATGAATCAATTGTCCAATCCCACACTCTAAAGCCGCCTTCTACCACTTTATTTCGAAGACCTTCATTTAATCCAGGCATCGAACCGTATGGTGGACGTGTTAATTTAGGTGATTTCCCAATAATATTTGCAATTAAGCTTTGATCCTCTTTCATCTCATTTACATATTCGCCATTTTTATATAACTTTGCAAAATTATGCGTCATACTATGCATTCCTACATAATGACCTTCTGCATTTTCACGTTTTACTAAATCTGGAAATTCTTTTACATTTGCTCCAATTAAAAAGAATGTCGCCTTCGCATCATGTTGTTTTAACGTATTTAATAATTCAGCCGTATATTTCCCTGGGCCATCATCAAATGTAAGATAAGCAACTTTTCTTTCCTTACCATTAAAACGACTTGGTGCCGTTTTATTCATTTCTACTTTTGGTTGTTCACTTGCGAGTTGTACTACATTTTCTTGTTTTGCAACAGCCTTTGCTGGTGAAGTAATGGATTGAAACATGAAATACCCAATAGCTACCGCTGCAATCGCTATTAAAACGAATACTACTCGTTTAATTTTAAAAGCTTTTTCCATTCTATCGAATTCCTCTCCCTATTAATCTTATATATAAATCACCCAATATAATTATACATCTATTTATTTTATTAAACTATATAAACAGACTTTATATGTATTATAATGGGATTTTTATCATAATGGTTGTTCCTATTCCTTCTTTACTTATAATATTTACTGTACCTCCATGAAGCTCTACCATTTTTTTAACGATAGCTAAACCAAGACCAGCACCTGTAGCATGATTATTAATCTGGTAAAATGACTGTTCTATATATGGTAAATGCTCTTTAGCAATCCCAATCCCTTCGTCTTTCACCTTTATGACTGCTTGTCCTTCATTTTTGGTCGCTTCAATATATACTGTACCATTTTTATGTGAATATTTAATTGCATTTTGAACAATATTTAAGAAAATTTGCTTTAGCCTATTTCGATCTCCTATCAATTCAATTCGTTCTATAGTTTTGATGAATTGCATTTGCTTCTCTTCAGCGTTAGGAGTTAATTGCCAAATCGTCTCCTCTAGTATATCGTATAATTGCACCTTTTGTTTATATAAATTAAAATGATTTGATTGTAATCTTGAAAAATCTAGCAATTCTTCTACTAAGTGAATTAATCGGTCTGTCTCACCTGAAATAATTCCCATGCCTTGCTTGATCTCTTCTTCCGTTAAATAATCTACCGTTTTTAACGTCTCACTCCAACCTTTAATTCCTGTTAAAGGCGTTCGTATTTCATGAGAAATAGAAGCAATAAATTCATTTTTCATCTGTTCCGCTTTTTCTATTTTATCAGACATATGATTTAAACTGCGCGCTAACTCCCCTAATTCACCAGGATAATCCTCTTTAATTTTCTTCTTTAATGTGCCTTCTGCAATTTGTGAAGAAGCATGAATAATAGATTCAATAGGTTTCACAAACGAATTTGCTAATCGTCTACTGATTAAGAATACAATTCCTGAAATAACAATACCTACAGAAATAGTAAACATTATAATTTCAATAATCTTAGCATTTACATGTGTTAATACAGTCGTATATTTTAAAACACCGATAGTTTGTCCTTGATGAATAAGTGGACTAATCACTTCCAATTGTTTCACATTGTCTTTCGTAGTAGTGACTTGATGATACATTTCTCCTTCTAGTAACGAATACGGAATAACTACTTTACCTTCTACCTTTTGTCCACTTGAAGATTGTATAATTGAACCATGACGATCAATTAATTGTAATTCTGTTCCTTCTAATTCAAAACTACTAATGATGTCACCACTATATTCTTGCAAACGAATAAAATATAATGAATTGTATTCAGAGAAAAATCGTGTACTCGTCTTCGCATGAGATTCTACATATTGCACAATACCATTATAATAATATCGATAAATAGAGACTGAAAATACTACTTCAAATAATACAAGCATAAGTATAATGACCGTCATAAAATATAAAGTCACTTTCCGTTTCATCTTATACTTTCCTTCCACACATATCCTTTTCCCCACACAGTAAGAATAAATTCAGGTTCTGATGGATTACATTCTATCTTTTGACGTAGCCGTCTCATATTTACATCTACTACTTTCGTCTCCCCTACATAATTGTTTCCCCAAATCATATTTAAAATTTCATCACGCGAAACGGGCTTTGAAGCCTGATTCATTAAATACTGTAATATCATATACTCTGTAGGGGTTAAATCAATTAATTGTCCACCTTTATATACTCTTTCTTCAATAATGTGTAACGAAAACGGACCAGACATAATTATATTTGTTTTTTCTTCATGTACCTCTATTCTTCTTAATAAAGATTGTATACGTGCAGTTAATTCCACTGGACTAAACGGCTTTGCAATATAATCATCTGCACCAATCCCTAGTCCATGTACTTTATCCTCATTTTGTACACGTGCTGTTAACATAATAATGCCCATTTTTTTATTTCCTTCTCGGATCGCTTTACAAACTTGAAAACCATCAATTCCCGGTAACATTACATCAAGCAATGCTACATCTACAGTATGTTCACATAAAATTTGTAACGCCTCTTCTCCAGTACTAGCTTCTAACACATAAAATCCAGCACGTTTCAAATTTAAGACAATAAAACTACGAATAGGCATTTCATCTTCTAAAACTAAAATTGTTGGCATAATTTCCACCTCCTTACTCTTGTTGATAATCCGCTAGCGGTTTTATATATACTTTCACTTTTTCAAACTTTGGTTGTTTCGGTACTGCATATACGTGAGAAGCCGTTTTAACTGCTGCCTCATATCCTTTTATTTTGAACCATTCTTTTCGCTTAAAAATGTAGACTTCAAGCCATATGTCATTTTTACTTATATCCAAAAACTTTTGGGAATTTGATTCCTTTTGCTGATCTGGTATCGTAATTTTTCCTATTAACTCTTTAGGAATTTTTACATAATAGCCTTTTTCTATATCGATATATCTTTCTTCAATTGGTTTAATTCCAGATTCACTCCACTGTATGTAACGTTCAAAGAGCGGGCTATCACCATGTGGTTTATCTTCCCAACCTTTTGGACGTACAGTACGAACAAATTCAATAATGCCGTCTTCATTAACATCTTTACTTTCTACAACATATTCATTGAACAAATCTTCTTTCCCATCTATAGGTAGTACCTCATAATGATTCTCATCAAATTTTGCTACATACGTTATACCTGAATGAGCGCCAATTCCTGCATCAATTACAATCGCCTTTTGTGATTTTGAAATACGGCCCATTTGTATTCTTTGAATGCTATTTATAAATGGATCGAATGACGCTTCAGATAAAGTCTTAAATTGTTCAATGAATTCAACTGTCAACTTCTCATCTTTTTCATACGTAACAAGGCTTAAATCATTAAGACCGTTTCTATTTAGATCATCTATAAATAACTTTGTATAACGTCGATTATAAATCTCCTTCATATCTTCATTTTCTTCCGAAAAAACATACATAACATGTTCTAGCGATTCACGACTTACAGAGATTCCAATTAATAACTCTCGCTTCCCGTTCCCTGTGAAATCACCAACTTCAACGATATCTACATCTCCACCATCAAATTTTTGCGTAGACTTTATTTTCCACCCACTGCCGCTTTCCTCATATACAGTTAAATATACGCTATGATCTTCATTCGGTAATTTATAAAATATGATGGCTTCTTTTTTATTATCTTGTTTAAAATCCATTGACCAAATCATCTGTTTATCTTTATTAGACATTGGAGTAAGCAATCGATAATTAACAGGCAAATCTTTATCTATTTGCTCTTTTAGTTCATTAATCCATTTCTCATTGGCAGGAGCTTCCATTAAATTTGTTGGAGCTTCAGACATTTTACATCCAGTCAACATAAAAATGATTCCCATAATGCCTATCCATTTCTGCATATAATATCTTTCCTTATTACAGATTTTAATTATTTCTTTTTACTTTTTACTTCTCCAATATTCTCATACATATGAGTATAATTTTTCTATAATAAAAAATCGTTACAGAAAAGTTACAAATCAATTCCGATAAAAAAAGATTGGCAGAAGCCAATCTTTTTTATTATTCATTTCGAACTGATTTTGGTGTTACACCTAGATGATCATTTAATTTTTTCGAAATGTCTTTCACATTTTTTTCGTTTGGAATGTAATAATAAATACCACCGATACGTTTATCTGTACCTTCAATTTGCATTTTTTCCATTTCCAAGTTAGACCCTGCCATATTTTTCGTAATAGCAAGCATATCATCGAAAGTTAAGTTCGTTTTCATATTTTTATCAACTGCATCAAGTAATGAGCCCATTTTACTAATTGATTGGACAGACATTGCTTTTTTAGCAATTGCTTCAATTACAAGTTGCTGTCTTTGACCACGCATTGCATCACTGTCAATTTTACGCGTTCTTGCAAGCGCAAGTGCTTGCTCTCCATTTAAATGTTGATAACCCTTTTCTAAATGGATCATACCAGCTTGGTCTTTACTATCTTGTTCTGTGAAAGTAACTGGTACATCAATATCAATGCCACCAAGTGAATCGACAATTTGTACGAATGATTCAAAGTTAAACTTCACATAATAATCAACAGGAACATTTAAAAATCTTTCCACCGTATCCCGTGTACTTTCCACACCACCAAATACGTGTGCATGTGTAATTTTATCTAATTTCTTTCTAGATGGAATATATACACGTGAATCACGCGGAATACTTACTAATTTAACTGATTTATCATCTTTATTAATTGTTGCTAATAAAAGTGCATCTGTTCGAACAGCTTCTCCGTATTGACTTTTTCTCATTTCACTACCATCAACACCCATGATTAGAATTGAAATGTTATCCTTTAAAGGTTCAACTTCTTTATCACGCTTCGATGACTTATCAATTTGTGCATATGCATCACTTACCACTGCTTTTGCTTTATTATATATTAACGATCCATATCCTACTCCACCAAAAATAAGTAGGAAAAATGGAATTAAAATGAACCATTTTATTGACTTTCTTTTAGAACGTTTTTTACTGCTTCTCGTATTCTGTTCTAATTCAGAGCTCATATCCATTCGCCTCTCTTTCTCTTTCCCAATTATAATGCAAGTCTATTAACCTTCATATTGAATTTCCTTTCAATTACCTTACAATTTTGTAAGGTTACTGCATGAATCCAATATGTACTCCATTTCACATTATACTCTTGTACTTATTTTTGGCAAGTCACTATTTATATAAAAATACGATAAAATTTATATATTACAATTTTATTGGTTTGGTGTATACATAGTTTGCTTTCCATTATTAATAATGAAAGCTGATTTTGCTTTTATTTTCGTCTTTTCTATTTCCATATCTTCATTTGAGAAATTTACAATAATTTTAATATTTTCCCCATACGAAGCTGCTTGTACTAACTTATCTTCTGACAAATATGCAAAATTCGTCATCGCTTCTTTCACTGCCTTTTCATGAACTTCATTCCAAACTTTCAGATGCTGCGTAATTTCTTTTTTATGCTTATTCCACTCTACTTCATCTAAATGGTACAACGGAGGAACGTTATACAATAATTCGTATAGCATACGGTTTCCGACCTCATCTTTTACTTTCAAACTTCCCCATTCCCAGTGATGCGTTGTAATTACAGAATCATTGTATACTAATTTATATAACGGTACTGAATATACAGGATTTAAATACACTTGTTTATACTCTTCTTTTAACGGTACTTGTTTTGCATATTTTTCTGGAACATTTTGATTCGGTGACCAATATCCGCCCACATAATACGGACTTGTTTTGTTTTTCCTCATATCATCATCGTCCCATTTAATAACAGGCGTTTCAATGCCGTGGGCAAATGCAATCGTGCTACTTGCAAAATCATTTCCGCCCTCAGAGCCAACTACCATACCTTTTTCTTGCGCAATATAATCCATTCGTTGTAATCTTGCTTTTAAATCTTGTTCTTGTGTCGTTATATGTTTAGCCGAATAGTCATCATAAATTTCACCTGTTGCATCACAATCAATAAACCATGAATTGTATTTAGGTCCATTTTGTAATATATCGTTCATTCGTTCTTTTACACTAGGAAGAGATAAAGTTGGATTTAATTTTCGTCCTCTACCTAAAAACCCTTGCACCTTTTCTCCATTTCTCTTCGTCACAGTTGCCTCTTCATATAACGATGGATCAGTAAAAGAAGCTGTATTCCAATTTTTATCAGCTTTTTCGTGAATAGAATGGTAAGAATCATACGAACCAACTAAATATCCCATTTTCTTAGCTTCTGTCACGAAATCAGGCTGCATATACCCTTGTTCCCAGTTCGGTAACCCAATCCAAGCATTATCTATTCCTGCCGATTTCATTTCCTTTATAATATCCGTTCCATCTGCCTTACCCCATTTACTTACTTCTTCAACCGCATCACCGAGCACCGACTTTAATACATGCTTATTTAAGTTATATAATTCCATCTTCGATAAATGATCTACACCTTTGTTTAATAACTCACTAGCTTCCTGATCAACTTTTAGGAAAATGTCCTCTTTATACAATTCCTTCATTGATAATACTTCATTCATATAACGCAAAATAACATTTTTTTGATACTTATCAACAAAATCTTGTTTATTTACTTGCTCAAATACATTCAGCTCCCCAGGCTCTGAACTATTCTTTTGAATAAGCTCTTTTATATGACTGAACACAGGGCTATTTATTTGTTCTCTTAACTTTGGCCAATTTACATTACTTTCTGATAAGCCATTTTGATTCCAAAAATAAAAATGAGCTGCGCCGTAAAGCTTTTCTATCTCTTTATTTTTTCTAGCCTTTTCTTCTAATGTTTTGAATTCACCTTTTCGAGCGATATTGTCTTTATATAGTTTCGCAATACTAACTGCATCATTATTTGTCACGTATAACTGAAATCCATATGTTTTATTTTTATTTATACGCGGAAATTCATGTATGAAATCAAATCCTATTTTCGGATCCGAATGAAATTTCAATTCATTATTAAACATATTGTTCGCAATATATACAATGGAATATTTCGAACCATTTAATGCAAAAAACTTCATAGAAAATGATTCAGCAAATGAATATGCATCATCCTTTAAAAACTTTTTCCAATTTTCATCATTACTCGGAATTTGCTTCCCTTCCCATAACGGAAGTGTATAAGTTTCAGCTTGTACTTTCGGCCATGTAAAGCTTTCTGCACCAGTCGATTCCACCTCGATATTTAAGTGATCTTTTTTCTTTACTAGATTCACTTTTACTTTTTGATCTGGATATTCCCAAGATGTGCGACCCTTGTCTTTTTTTACATTCGACACCTTCATTTTCGGCAACGGCTGTGACGCCTGTTCCTTTACACCGTCATGTTCTACAATTAACGTGAAAGTCTCTGGATTTACATCGTAAGTAAACTCTTTATATGTCGCTTTCTTTATTTTAGACCTTTGTACAGCATTGTTATCTTTTACATCACACCCGACTAAAGTCGAAAATGACATAGTTGTAAGCAGACATATCGCTATCATTTTTTTCATCTTCTGCACCTCCACCACTGAATATACAGGGGCTTTGTTACAGGAATATGGCAAAAAATAGAGCCAGCATAACGCTAGCTCTATTTTGAGTATTAAAAATAAGTGTATATGAACAACTATTATCTGCTTAGAATATATATGTAGTACTCTAACCGTGGTTTTTTAGCCTCACTAAATATGAAAGCAAATCATTCAAAGTTTTAACATGCATTTCTTAACTAAAAAAATAAGTGTATATAATATATCCTAAAACTAGCACTAAAATTACTAGCCCTGTACCTTTCCAATTCATACCACCCGTCATATCAACTGGACTACCTGTTTCAGCTCTGTTAAGTCCATCCTTTAAAGAACCTGTAGGATTATTTTTCAATTCACTTTGCCTTATAAGTTCTCTTTTTTCTTCCGGTGACTCTTTCTTCATACGATCACCTCTAAATTAATACACTCTTTACTAAATTATACATTAATATTTTTCTTTTATATGCAAACTTAAAAGATATTTACAACATAAAGAAAGCTAGCGATGCTAGCTTTCTCTATAATCCAATATGTTCTTTCTTATTTACAGTAGTCCCTCTATGATCAATTTCTAACTCACACACTTTCATAGACGTAAATACTCTCGCTAATTGCTCAGCAATTTCTTGACGTTTCTCATACGGCGTTAAAATAAAAATAGATGGTCCTGCACCACTAAGTGCTGTGCCATATGCTCCGAATTCTTTTGCACATTTACGTATAGATGGTAATAACGGTACGAGCTCTAAACGATATGGCTCGTGAAAATGATCTCTTTCCATCATTTCTCCTACAACTTCCCATTTCTTTTGACAAAACGCAGCTACTAATACGTTGCTTATCGCACTAGCCTTTACTGCTTCATGAAACGGAAACATATCTGGTAATACAGATCGGCTTTCATCTGTATTTAGCTCTTCATTTGGAATAAGAGAAATTACGCCTAATTCCTTACTTTCAATTCTTACAACAGAAACATCCTTTCCATCAAGTGCTCCGATTACAATCCCTCCCAATATAGAAGCAGCAACATTATCAGGATGTCCTTCAAAATTTGTAGCAATTTGAACTTTTTGATTAGTAGTTAAGTTCAAATTGCCTAGTTGATTCGCAAGCTCTATCCCAGCTACAATTGCTGATGCGCTACTTCCTAGTCCTCTTGTTAGTGGGATATTACTAGTAACTTCTATTATATGGGGTGATAAAGAAGGACTAACTTTACATGCCGTGCTTACGATTAAATTTTTATCGTCTGTCGGAATAGACTCTTCAAAGGAATGGATTACTTGCCATTTATCAGCTTTTTCTTTTACTACTACATTTAAATATAATGACAAAGCTATTCCTACTGAATCAAATCCAGGTCCAACATTTGCTGTACTAGCAGGAACACGAATACTTAATGGTATCACGACATAATCACCCCTTTAATATGCTCCTTAATTTGTTCTAAATTATTTGAAACACTTGCAATATCTAATGTATTAGAAGAAATTGCGATATCAGGATCTTTCAAGCCATTTCCAGTTAAAACTGCAACAACTGTTTCTCCTTTTTTGATTTTTCCAGATTGAACATGTTTAATTACGCCCGCTAATGAAGCATTTGATCCTGGCTCAGCGAAAATCCCTTCCGATTTTGCTAATAATCTATACGCATGTAAAATCTCTTCATCTGATACCATATCTATTTCACCGTGAGATTGCTCGGCAGCCTCTACAGCATATGACCAACTTGCTGGGTTACCGATGCGAATCGCTGTTGCAATTGTTTCGGGCTCTTCAATGACATGCCCTTTTACAATAGCAGCTGCTCCTTCCGCTTCAAATCCGTGAATTCTTGGCTTTTTATAGCCTTTTTCTTTCTCATATTCACAGAAACCTTTCCAGTACGCTGTAATATTCCCGGCATTCCCAACAGGAATCGCTAAAACATCTGGTGCACTTTGCAATTGGTCACAAATTTCAAATGCTGCTGTTTTTTGCCCTTCAATTCGATAAGGATTTACAGAGTTTACTAACGTAATCGGCTCTTCTGCAGCAATATTTCTTACAGCCTTTAGTGCATCATCAAAATTTCCTTCTATTGAAATGATTTCAGCACCATAGGCAACTGCTTGCGCTAATTTTCCATGCGCAATCTTTCCTTCCGGTATTACGATAACACATTTCATTCCAAGGCGTGCCGCGTATGCGGCAGCCGATGCTGATGTATTACCTGTCGATGCACAAATAATGGCCTCCGAACCTTCTTCTTTCGCCTTTGCGACTGCCATTACCATACCACGATCTTTAAAAGAACCTGTCGGATTCGCTCCTTCGTACTTACCGTATAACTGAATCCCTAATTGTTTTGATATATTTAATAACGGAATAAGGGGTGTATTTCCTTCCATTAAGCTCACATCAGGTGTGTTTTCATTTACAGGTAAATAAGAAGCATATTGGTTTAATAGTCCTTTATACATATTGTTTTTCCTCCTCAATAATGTAGTAACTGTTTATTTCACTTGCGACATCTTCTATCGCCCCTAAAACTCGTTCGAATTGATACTTTGAAGTTTGATGTGTCACAACAACGACTTCTGCAAGTTCACGATTTAAAGGTAATTGAATAACTTCTTTTAAACTTACAGAACAATTAACGAAACATTCTGTTATTTTTTGTAACATCCCAGGTTCATCTCGTAATGAGATACGTAAGAAATATTTCGAAACGACTTCTTCATCCCCTTGTAATTCATATGGTTCTGGTTCTTTTAACGCACTTTTATTTTTCTGAACTTGATTCATATTTTTAACGATTGAAATAATATCACTTACTACAGCAGAACCAGTCGGCAATTTACCTGCTCCAGGTCCGTAAAACATTACTTCTCCTACTGCTTGACCGTGAACATATACGGCATTAAATTCATTATTTACATTTGATAATGGATGATGACTTGGTAAAAGAGTCGGTTCTACACTTAAATGAATGGCTGATCCTTGTTTCTCTGCTTTACCAATTAATTTCATAGTAAACCCTAACTTTTCAACCATTTGTAAATCTTCTTTTTCGACCTTTCGAATCCCTCTTACTTGCACATCATCTAAAGAAACATTCATCGAAAAACCTAAATTTGCAAGAATTGCTACTTTTCTCGCTGCATCTAATCCATCTACATCTGCAGTCGGATCCGATTCTGCAAAACCTAATTTTTGTGCTTCCTGTAAAGCCTCTTCATAAGACCATCCCTTTTGACTCATCTTTGTTAACATATAATTTGTTGTGCCATTTACAATTCCCATTATTTTTTCAATTTGATCTGAAGCTAATCCGTCCGTTAATCCTCTTAACACTGGAATACCACCCGCTACACTTGCCTCATAACATAGATCACAATCATTTTCATTCGCTAATTGGAGAAGCTCCGCACCGTATACAGCCATTAAATCTTTATTTGCTGTTACGACATGTTTCTTATTTCGTAAAGCCTTAACAATATGCTGTTTTGCTTCTTCAATTCCGCCCATTACCTCTACTACAATATCAATATTTGAATCATTTAGAACTTCATCGACATGACTTGTTACTACGATTCCATTGATGCAAACATCACGTTCTTTTTCTAAATCACGTACAACGACTGTCTTTACCTTTACTTCATATCCTGTATCAAGAGCGATTTTTTTATAATGTTCTTTCAAAATATGGACAACACCACTTCCGACTGTACCTAATCCTAACACCCCAACATTAATAACGTTATTCATCTTCTAATCTCCTCCTACAATTTTGTTTTTTATCTCTATCAATCACCTTGTTCTGCCTTTTAATTGTGCAGGTGGTGGTTATTTCCGTACGTACAAATCGTTTCATGTTACAGCACCTCCTTTCAAAGTAATAAAAAAACACACTCATCCCTAGGAAAGGGACGAATGTGTTTTCGTGGTTCCACCCTTGTTCCAATCTAGACATATTTCCCCCTAGATTGCTCAAGTTCAGATAACGGCTGATACCGTCAATAATTACTAGATTGCTCGTTCACTATTGAAGTTCAAAGGTGGTAAAACCATTTCTCGTGTTAGGAAGCTCACACCCTTGACTTCCCTCTCTGTAAACCGTAAAAATGATTTCTTGTCCTTATCGTTACTTTTTCGTTCATGTTTATTTGTTAACTCATTATACTCGCATAAGAAACAAAATCAATACTATTTTTTAATTATTTAAAATTTTCAATCTTAAAATCTATAAAAAAACACACTCATCCCTAGGAAAGGGACGAATGTGTTTTCGTGGTTCCACCCTTGTTCCAATCTAGACATATTTCCCCCTAGATTGCTCAAGTTCAGATAACGGCTGATACCGTCAATAATTACTAGATTGCTCGTTCACTATTGAAGTTCAAAGGTGGTAAAACCATTTCTCGTGTTAGGAAGCTCACACCCTTGACTTCCCTCTCTGTAAACCGTAAAAATGATTTCTTGTCCTTATCATTACTTTTTCGTTCATGTCTATTTGTTAACTTATTATAGTTATCAATTTTTTAAAAAGCAAGCCTATTTTTACTAACTATTTTCAAGACATTTTTTTATTATATTTCACAATAGCATTATGCAACTGCCACTCAATTTACCTATTTTGTTATTTCTCCAGTTTGTAAATCAACGATTCGTATATAAATATCCCATTCTAAAATACGTACATATTCACCTCACAAAATTATATCAATAAAATGTTTAATACAGTCTTTTCGTATAACTTTCTTCTAAAGAACGTGCAACATCTTCTTCTAAAGCATTCACTTTCGCATGCTCTAGCAACATTTTTGCTGCTGAAGGTAACTCTTTTTTATTCAACCAAGATTCTGGATCCCACATCTTAGAACGAATAAAAGCTTTTGCACAATGAATATAACACTCTTCTATTTCAACAACAATTCCAAGTAACGGATTGCGTCCATTCACCTGCATTTCTTGCAAAATTTCTTCGTCGTTTGTAATATACGCTCGACCATTTATTCTGAGTGTCTCCCCAAGACCTGGAATAAAAAAGATTAACCCTACACGTGGATTGGAAATAATATTCAAAATGGAGTCTATACGACGATTGCCTGGTCTTTCTGGAATGATAATTTTATTATTATTGAATACGTATACAAATCCAGGTGCATCTCCTCTCGGCGAAGCATCACACTCTCCTAATTTATTTGCCGTAGATAATACTAGAAAAGGAGATTTAGACAGAAAATCTACGCAATGGTGGTCTAATGATGAAATAACTTTTTTTAAAGCTCGTTCACTTGGTTGCCCCAATATTCCCCGTAATTCCTTCTCTGTTGAAATAATCGATTTTATTTCCTTACCCTCTATTCCCACTAATAACGACCCCTTTTTTCTTTATTTTCCCAAAATTCAATACAAATATTGTATAATAAAATTTGCAGAAAGGGGAATTTAAATGGCAGAGTGGTTAACTATATTTGATACTGAAAGAAACATACTTGGGAAGAAATTACGTGATAAAGTGCACCGTGACGGTGATTGGCACGAAACATTTCATTGTTGGTTTGTAGAAAAAGATGATGCAGATATGTTTTTATATTTCCAATTACGCTCTAAAAATAAGAAAGAAGCTCCACTTATATGGGATATTACTTCAGCTGGACATATTATGCATGATGAAGATGTACAAATTGGTGGTCTTCGTGAAATTGAAGAAGAATTAGGACTTTCCTTTCAAACTACTGATTTAGCATACAAAGGAATCTTTACAATAGATTATGAAATTTCAAATCTTACGGATCGCGAGTTTTGTCATATGTATTTTTACAATGTCATCCAGCCACTTCCATTCGCACCAGGTGAAGAAGTAGACGATGTAATGAAAATACATGCAACTTCTTTTCTACAACTATTAAAAAGAGAGATTTCATCTTTAACGACTATTTCAGTTTTAAACAGTAACCCGATTACGATAACATTTGAAGATATTTATCCGTATGATCTTGCGTACTATGAATTTGTTGTAGAACAAGGAAAAGAATTACTAAAAAATAATAGCTTGTAAATAAAATAGGACTCTCAGCGTACATTACTCAGGAGTCCTATTCTTTATCTTACTATTTGCGTGCGAGCAATAAGAATCTCACCTCAAATTTCTGCAAAGGCATGGTTCGCCCGTACAAGTCCAATTAACGAGAGCTTATACTCAATGGATAATTGACAAAACCCGACTGAATTAAATTCCACTTTATTTTCTCTCTTTCGATGTTTGAAACATACTTGGAAGTGTTACAAAGCGTGCTCCTTTCGTTTTTAACTGTGGAATAATTTTGTCTAGCGCCTCTACAGATCCTTGCAAATGCCCACCTGGAGTTGAATGTTGAAGTATGACACTACCAGGAAATGAGTTTCCTAACACATTATTTGTAATCGTATCAGCACTTACACCTTTCCAATCAACCGTATCAACACTCCACTGTACAATCATAAAATTTTGCTCAGTTGCCCACTTCAATTGATTTTCAAGTATTTCACCATACGGCGGACGTATAAACCTCGGTGCATAACCAATTAAACGATTTAATATTTCTTCCGTCTTTATAATTTGATTACGGTACTCAGGCTCATTTACTTTTGCTAAATTTGGATGGCTATACGTATGATTGCCAATTACATGCCCTTCATTCGCAATACGCTTCACTACATTTGGAAACTTTTCTGCATTTTCACCAAGCAGGAAAAAAGTAGCTTTTACATTATGTTGTTTTAACTTATCTAATATTCTTGGCGTGAATTCTAAATCCGGTCCATCATCAAATGTAAGAGCGACTTCCGCTTTATTGTACGGTCCTGAAAATGCGTACGCATATTTTTCGACCCATAAAAATGGTGTCCACGATCCACGCTCATCTGCTTTCATTTGTACTTCATAGTTTTGAGGGATATATTCGTATGGCAATGTGCTTATATAGTCTCCATAATAAAATGAGTTATATGGCATATACGCATACGAAACATCTCGTTCTAGTCCCCATTGATATGGAGCAAACATTTCTGGCGAATAAAAATAATACATGATAAAAAACCTCCCTAAATTTTCATATGTGATTCATCTGCACTTTGTTAGAGAAATTGTTATTCATAAACAAAAATAAGACTGTCCTTAATTAGGACAGTCTTACTGCTTTATATTATTAATAAATCGATGTACTATCTTTTGGCAAAGCTTTCACATGTTTTAAATAGTTCGTCACTTTATCATCATCATCTTGCGGATATTGATATCCATATGTGTTAGCAATTTCATTCGCCACTTCCCTAAATAAATCACACGTGACAAAGAATGATTCCCATATGTTTTCATATTCTGCATTAGAAAATGTCCTTTTAAATTGCACCCACATATCTTTTTCAATATATTGCTCGAAATGCTTTCCAAACTTCCCTGCATTAACTGTAAAGTCTTTTTTCATACCAATATGCCATTCTAGCATTACGATGAACATATCTCGCACTGGACCATCAATCATCCCTTTCGCATAAGAAAGTTCTTCTCTCCATAGTCCTTTCCCTACATTCGTACTACACCACCAAAATTCATTACAGCAATCCAAAAACTCTTTTTCTGTAGGCTTTTTTATTAAGTAATCCCTATCGCTTGCTGGTGGAAATTCATCCATACAATCATCTTTATCAAGAAGCAGTTTACTTAAACTATCGTGCCCTACAAATATATCTATTAAATCAACTGGAACTAACGTTAAATCGATTCGGTTCCCATCCATAAACTGCATTAAATACGGAAATTTCCCGTCTTCGTCCGCAGGAACTAATGACATTTCTTCTGGCATTTGTACAATCATTATTTCTCCAAATCTACGTATCCAATTATGATTAGACGTAAAAGAGCGTATATCTTTTACAACATACATAATATCATAGTCTTGAAAACAGTCTCTTTTCACATTTGGATTCACACGCGATCCATTCATGATGACAGCTCGAATTCTTTCATCCTCTTTTGCTGTATTTATAATTAAGTCTAACATTTCTTTTTCAGTTCTCATCTACTCACAACCTCCAATTTTTTCATATAAAATATAGTGATATATATAGGAGGTCCACGAGCTAACTGCGTTGTATACGATACATGTTATAATTTTCCAAACATCTTTTTCATTCTATTTATCTCCTTTCGTTATTCTTTTACGACCGCCATTATGAATCCATCGTACCCTTTACTACCGACCGTTTGAAGCGCTGTAGCACTTACACGCGGCTCAGCAGCTATTCGCTCATAGAAACGACGTATCCCTTGTACGCGAGGATCATTACTAGTATTGTCAATAACTTCTCCTTCACGTACTACGTTATCTCCAATAATTACAGTCCCCGGTCGTGATAATTTCAGTGCCCATTCAAAATAAGCAGGGTTATTTTGTTTATCAGCGTCTATAAAAATAAAGTCAAATGGTTCATACTTCTCATTTTCGATTTGCTGTAAAGAATCTAAAGCTAATCCTGTTCGCACTTCAATTCTATCATTCAAATTAGCACGCTCAATATTGCTACGCGCAATGTCAGCATGCTTTTCACTTGCTTCCAATGTAACAACTCGTCCTCCCGATGACAATCCCCTTGCAAGCCATATCGTGCTATATCCGCCTAGAGTACCAATTTCTAAAATGTTACGAGCTCCTTGAATTTGTACTAATAGTTGTAAAAACTTCCCTTGCGTTGGCGATACGTCATGTGCCGGTAAATTAGCTGTAGCGTTTGCTTGAAGAACTTCTTCTAATATAGAATCTTTCGGTATTAATACATCACTCACATATTGATCAACAGCCGTCCATTTCTCAACCATACTCATGAAAATACCATCCCTTCAATTTTTCAATGCATTTCTACTATTCACTTTTGATTATACCGAAAATTCTGTCTCGTATACAAAAAATAAAGAAGGGACATCTACTTCATTACAAAATAGATATTCCTTCTTTTGTTTATACATGTATCCCTTACGGATTAGTAGACCAAAGTCCTGCTGATTTAATAAATGTACGTTTATTTAATTTCAGCTGCGCTACGATAAACTCTGCAATATCTTCGGCTTGCATAACTTTATCCGGATTTCCATCAGTTAATCCTAAATCTACAGCCATATCAGTTGCTACTGTACTTGGTGTTAAAGCCGTTACACGAATGTTATGCTTACGAACTTCCATCGCTAACGATTCTGTTAAGCCAAGAACACCAAATTTAGAAGCACTATATGCACTTGTTACCGGTGCACCTTTTTGTCCTGCTGTAGATGAAATGTTAATGATATCACCAGATTGTTGTTCAATCATACTTGGTAAAGCTGCACGAGTTGCATAGTATACACCCATTAAGTTTACTTGAATGATTTTTTCCCAATCAGCAACGTCTAATTCTAAAAACTTACCAAATTTAGAAATACCAGCGTTATTAATTAAAATATCGATAGATCCTAAACCGCTTTTTAACGTCTCAATCGCAGTAGTCACTTCTTCATATGAAGAAACATCCGCAGTCGCAATAACAGCTTTTACGCCTTCTGCTTCTACTTCTTTTGCAACTGCTTTTAAGTTTTCTTCTGAACGAGCTAAAAGACCTACATTTACGCCCTCTTTCGCTAATGCAATCGCTACAGCACGACCAATACCTCTACCTGCTCCTGTAATTAAAGCATTTTTACCTTGTAATAATTCTGCCAAGTATAACACTCCTTAATGATCTCTGTTATGTATTATATTAAAATTGTATCTATGTTTATGTAAAAAGGCAATGATGCACTTTTATGTGCGTAGGTTACTTGTAGGTAACTATAGAAAGTTTTTATTTATAAGTCTCATCTTTTTGCCATTATTTATGTAAAATAAAAATAAATCCACCATAGGAGAGGATATGTGTATGAAAAGAAAAAAATGGTTCTTGTCACTAACTGCAGTCGGACTATGTATCATATTTTTGGCTATGTACTTTATATTTGGTAATCCACTACATTATAAAGTAATAGAAAAAGATACTAGCGATTATCTCCATACAATAAAAGGATATAAGCAAAAAGAAATACAAAGCATAACCGGAAAATATACTCCTCTTTATAATATCGGCTATTATGCAACAGTAGTATATAAAGACGAACCTTATTTTACATACTCTTATACATACGATAATAATAAAAAAATAATACAAGACAACGGCATTTTAGGAAGACATACTGAGTCCTTTGGAAATCTTAATTTAAACTGGTTATTGTTTGACGAGTTAGTAGAGGGTATTCATACAAACTTAGAAGAAAAAGGTTTAAGTGAAAAAAGAGATTATTCTATACGAAGCGTTCAATTCATTGATATAGACAATGATAAAAACGGTGCAGAAGCATACGTTAACTTTAAGAAAGATAAAGAATCTGATTACTCATACCGTATGAATAGCGAAGGAAAAGCTTATCAATATAACTGCAGCAATGGTAAATGTATTTATAAAGAGAAATAGTGTTAGAAGATATCCTCCTAACACCATTTCTCTTTATATTTAGGAATACACACAATAAATTCCGTCCCATTCCCTTCCTCACTTTCGACTTTTATTTCTCCTTGATGAAGGTCGAGTACTTTTTTTACGATGGCCAATCCTAAGCCACTTCCTCCATAAGCACGATTTCGTGAAGAGTCCGCTTTATAAAAACGTTCAAAAATATGTTGTTTCTGTTCTTCGGATATTCCAATTCCCGAATCACAAATACGCACTTCCACTAATGTCTCATATTCTTTTAACTTGATTGAAATCGCACCACCACTTGGAGTAAATTTAATACTATTATGAATTAAATTAATCCAAACTTGACTCATACTTTCTTGATCAGCAGTAATATGCACTTTGTCTAAATCAAGGTCTAACTCAATTTTTTTTTCAGCCCAGAGCGGTTCACTATTTAACACAATTTGCTTTAACTGTTGATCTAATCGATAAGTCGCTCTTTCTGGTGTATATTCTTCCGACTCTAATAGGGTGAGTTTCAGTAAGTTTTGACTTAGTTTAGATAATCTCGTCGTTTCTGTTTCAATAATGGTAAGATAATGCTTTCTTTTTTCCTCAGGAAGATTAATATCTTGTAGTGCTCTAGCAAATCCTTTTATAGAAGTTAATGGTGACTGTATTTCATGAGAAACATTCGATACAAATTCCTGGCGCATTTTCTCCATCGTATTCAGTTCATCTGTCATATCATTTATACTTTTTACGAGCACACCAATTTCTCCATCGTATTTCTCTTCATTTCGTATTTTTACCGAGAAGTCCCCTTTTGCAATTTTTTGTATCGGTTCAATAATAGTCCAAATCATTGCCTCTCGCTTCGGTCTCATTAATACCCCGATCAATACCCAGATAAGAACAATAAATATAAAGCCGACCATATCACTAATTAGAAAAGTAACAAAAGGCGATACTTGTATTTCAAGCGCATTCATTACACTTGATGATATATAAAAAGCTATAGACCAAATTATAGTGAGAAAAGAAAAAAGTGCTATTACCGCTCCAATTACTTTCAGCATCTTCAACTTACTCATTCGTTTTCTTTTTCTCATTTACTTACCTCTAAACGATACCCTAATCCTCTTATCGTTTTAATACTAAATTTCGACTTCTCTTCTTGGAACTTCTCACGTAACCGATTTATATGAACATCTAATGTACGTTCATTTCCTTCAAAATCATATCCCCATACCTCTTCAATTAATTGCTCTCTCGAACACGTTCTTCCTGCTTTAGAACCTAAAGTAAAGAGCAATTCGAATTCTTTTAACGGTAACGTAACCGTTTGTTCTCCAACTGAAACTTCAAATGTTTTACGATTTAACAATACATCTCCAACTTGAATCGATTGCGACACTGTAATTTGGTAACGTTTCAGTAGTGCCTTTACCCTCACTACTAGTTCTATCGGATCAAATGGTTTTACAAGATAATCATCCGTTCCAAGGTGAAATCCTTTTACTTTTTGAGATGTTTCCCCTTTAGCAGTTAGCATCAAAATCGGAATATCATAGTACTTCCTTAATTCAAAACATACATCAAATCCATCCATATTCGGCATCATGATATCAAGAATAACCATATCAACTTTTACTTCATCTATTTTCTGAAGTGCATCCAGTCCATCAATTGCCTCATATGTTTGAAAACCTTCCCGCTCTAAAAATACAGAAACAAGTTCTCTAATATGCGGATCGTCGTCCACTATTAAAATTTTAGGTATCAAAGGAACCATTTCCTTTCTACTTAACATCCTTATATTTTTTATAAAACAAATAATCAGTGGAGTATAAGCCCCACTGATTATTCATTTTATAATGCGCCCTCTTTAATTTTCAATTGTTGCGTTGCAAATTCACGATACATGTCATGTGTACGTAATAATTCATCGTGCGTACCACTTCCTGTAAGGTTCCCTTTTTCAATAAAGATAATTTTATCTGCATCTACAACTGTAGAAAGCCTATGTGCAATAACTAACGTTGTTCTGCCTTTCATTAAGTTATTTAATGCCTTTTGAACGACAGACTCTGATTTACTATCTAAACTTGAAGTTGCTTCATCTAACATAAGAATTTGTGGGTTTCGAAGTAAAGCTCGTGCAATCGCAATTCGCTGTCTTTGTCCTCCGGAAAGCTTCACACCGCGCTCTCCTACTTCTGTTGCATATCCGTTTGGTAAGTCATGAATAAATGCATCAACATATGCCATCGCTGCTACTTTTTCGATTTCTTCATCTGTTACTTCACCCTCAACACCGTAACAAATATTATCACGAATCGTTCCATCAATTAACGGACTATCTTGTGAAACGTAACCAATTTGACGTCGCCATGACTGTAATGAATAGTTCGTGATCGAGTCTTTTCCTAATTTAATGGCACCGCTAGTCGGCTCATAAAAACGTTCTAATAGTGAAAATAACGTCGTTTTCCCGCTACCACTTGGCCCTACAATCGCTGTTACTTTTCCTGATTCAATTGTGAAATCAATATTTTTTAAGACTTGCTCTTCTTCGTTGTACTCAAAATGTACATTTTCCAGAACGATTGGCTGCTTAGCGTTTGTAACCTTCACACCAGTTTCATGGTCTTCTACTTCATATTCTAAAATCGTATTAATTCTTTCCGTTGCACCAATTGCCTTTTGGAATTGTGTAAAGAACATAGATAATTGACTCATCGGCATGATAATTTGAACTAAATATAAAATAAACGCTACTAGTTCCCCTGTTGTTAACACACCGCTAGAAACACGCATTCCACCATACCCTACGATAATAACAAGCAGTGCCATTAAAACAAACGACATAACTGGTGAAATTAACGCTTGCACTTTTCCCTCTTTCAAACCAAATTGCAATAACTTTTGTATACCTGTATTCCCTGTTTCATATTCTCTTTTTTCTGTATTTGATGATTTCACTAAACGAATTTCTGATAATACTTGCGTTAGCACACTTGTAAAAGAAGCTGTTTCATCTTGAAGTGCTTTTGAAATCTTATACATTTTTCGTCCGAGTGGAACTAAAATTAGTACTGATAATGGGATAACCGTTAAAAGTAAAAGTGTCATTTTCCAATCTAAAACGAATAGTACAATTAATGATCCAACGATTGAAATACCACCTGTTAATAAGTTTGACAAATGCTCAGAAATTAATGTTTTCACAACTCCTGTATCATTTGTCATTCGGCTAATTGTATCGCCCGTTCTATTTTGGTCATAATAAGATACTGGCAATATAAGCACCTTTTTCCACAAACGTTCTCTCAGTCCAGCTACAATCTTCTGTCCTATATAATTTAGTAAATATATAGATAATCCTGCAGCTACAGTTTGCATAATAAAGAATGCAACTAGCCCAACAATTTGTCCTGTACTAATTGACGAAAGTGAAAAATTATCTACTAATCCTTTTGTTAACATCGGAATAAATAAACTTGCTCCCGTAGAAAGCAAACTCATTAATAACGCAAAAACAAGAATCCCTTTCGGAGGATTTGTATCTTGAATAAGGCGTAAAAACTGCCTCCAGCTCCCTTTTTTCTTTATTTCATTTTTAACTTCCATACATGTTCATCTCCTCGTGTTAAACCAAACTGTTCTTTCTAAGAGTAGAATACAATACGAATGTAAACTGAATGTAAACACACTTTTTCTGTTTTTACAAAATATACATAAAAACGCATCTTTACAACAGATATAAACATCTGATATTATTACCTGGTACTTAATATTATTCTATGCGAATGATAGATAACTAATTTACAATACTATATAAATCTCCAGTTATTGAAAGGAGTATCCTTTTTGCAAACAAATATACATTCCGAAAAGGAAACAATCATTTTTATTCATGGATTAGTCGGCAATCGTCGTGCCTTCAAAAAAGAGCATAAACGATTTTCCGCCTCTTACAACATTATTACTTATGACTTATTAGGTCACGGCGATGATAAAGGAGAAGCTATCGAATTTTCATTACAGCGTCTCGTGGATCAATTATTGAACTTATACGAAAAAGAAGGCATTCAAAAAGCTCATATTTGCGCTTTAAGCTACGGCTGTTATATCTCTACCATTTTTGCACAAATGCACCCAGAAAAAGTATTAAGCATTTGTCATATTGGTGGACATTATAATAATCCTTCCCTTTTATATAATGTATTTCAAAAGTTTTGGGAGAAGCGAGGAGACGATTACTCTAAATGGCTCTCTCAATACGCAAATACCATTTTTCCAAGTGGCATACTAAAGGCAAATCCGTTCGCAGTCATTTCAAGAAATATTTATTACCGTTTCGGATTGCAATTACACTCATCAATTATTGCCCAATCATTACGACACCGTTTAGAATTCGATTTAAAATCTAAATTAAAATCACTTCCCCACCCTATTCTATGGGTAATGGGCGAACATGATCATCTCTATAAATCTTGTCTTTTTGATTTAAAGTCCATTCTCCCTAACGTTTTATATAAAGAAATACCGTTAGCAGGACATGCAGCAAACTTATTTCGTCCCAACTACTTTCATGACCTATACGCTCGATTTTTAAATGGGAAGTTACAGTAAAAACTACTACATTCCCGATCTATTCAACTATAAAAAGGCTTCCCAAGTTTCCCTGGAAAGCCTTTTCTCTATACGAAAAGTATATAAAACTACTTTTTCTTAGTATGCTTTTGTGTAACCTAACATGTGCTTGCTCCAGTAAGAGTTACTTACAGAACTAATACGTACACCAGTTGCATCAGTTTCTGCACTAATGAACTGACCGTTTCCTAAGTAAACACCCATGTGAGAAGGACCTGATTTATAAGTATTTTGGAAGTATACTAAATCACCTGGTTGTGGATTGCTAGTTTTTGTTTTAGAGCTCCAGTATCCAGCAACTGTTTGACGAGCGCCTTTATGACCAGTTTGATTTAATACATAGTGAATGAATCCACTGCAGTCAAAACCAGCAGGTGTTGTACCAGCAGTTCTGTATGGTGAACCATTTAAAGATCTAGCAAATCCAGCGATTGAAGATGTATCTCCACCTGTTGTTGGTTTTTGTACATCTTTAACTGGTTGTTGAACGTTATTCGTAACGTTGTTTACTCCGCCTTTTACAAACTTAACGAAGTCTGCACTTACGTAACCTGTGCGACCGTTATGGTTAATTTTGTACCAACCATTTTCAGCGCCAGTAACGTTTAATACTTTACCGTTTGTTACGCCACCGATTACAGCGTTGTATGTAGCTGGACCTGTACGTACTTTTAAAGCACCAGTGTTAACAACATAAGAACCACCAGTTTGAACTGTAGTAGTATTGTTGTTTGTAGTTGGTTGTTGTGTTTGGTTAGATACAGCAGAACCACCTTTTGTTACGAAGTCTTTGCTTACGTATCCAGTTCCACCATTGAAGTTGATTTTAAACCAATCTTGTACTTCACTAACAACTTGTACTGTTTTACCTTTATTTACAGAGCCTAATACTGTATGAGATGTACTTGGGCCTGTACGTACGTTAAGTGAAGAAACGTTTACTGTGTAAGTACCTGTTCCTTGTTGAACAGTAGAAGTTCCTTTTTGATCACCAGTCGTTACGAAGTCACCACTTACATAACCAGTTTGACCGTTTACAGTTACTTTGAACCAACCGTTTTCTTGTCCAATTACTTGTAGTACTTGACCTGATTTCACTTTAGAAATAACATTATGCCCTGTACCAGCACCTGAACGAACATTTAATACATCAGCAGTTACTGTGTATTTTAAGTCAGATTTTGTTTCTACAGTTTTTGTTTCAGTTACAGTCGTTTGAGTTTGAGTTTGAGTTTGAGTTTGAGTTTGTCCATTAATTTCTTTTAGCGCTTCGTTTGAAACTTGTGCATGAGCAGAATCCATACCTGGAACTGCAACACCTACTACAGAAGCTGCTGCTAAACCTGCAATTACTTTTTTCATAAGTTGTCTTTACTTCCTTTCCCTACTATCCTCTTTAAAAACTTATAAACTTAATACTTTACAATATTATCAAAGTAAAATATTCATTAAGTTCCATTTTTTAACAAGAGTTTTATTTTTCACACAGAGTTCATTTTAAATGAATGAAGTGAATTCCGTGTGAACTTCATGTGAACTTTACCATTAAACTCAATGCTTTTGCAATGATTTTTTCAAATTCCTTATGTATTTCATTGAAAATTCGACATTCCATTCATTATCTTAATATATATTTCTATCCACTTTTAAAAACTCTCTTAATCTAATACAGTGCAATGAATGTATTTCCTAATAAAGTTCCTTCCATGAAGGATACTCTTATCATGACAAAAAATGCTTTTTTTATCAATAGTATAATATTTTCAGAAAACTATTTTTGATACTATCTATCGTTTTTAAAAGATTTGACGATTTGTAAGATTTAACACCAAAAATTCTATTTTAATTTGACGAAAAGGCACATTCTACTAAGTATTTTTCTCTATCTATGGAAGTTTCAGGATATTCATATTATCATATATATAGTGGTATTTTAATCCATACAAGTTTTATTGACCGCAAATAGTCGGATAAAAAAGGAGGTATATTTATGAAAAATATAATAGATAATCCGATAAATAAAAATATAGAACTGTACTATGCTTTTTTTCAATTCGCTTCATTTATCACCTTACAAAAAATATCAACTATTGAAACACGTAAAAGCGAATTAAAACATCAGATGAAAAATACCGAACAAAAAAATCCTTATTACGTATAAAAAAGGTGAACAGATTATATTTCTGTTCACCTTTTATCGTTTCTATATTATTTATAAATTTTCACACGGTTTTCTAATGGCTGAAATTCTTTTTCGCCTGCAGGTACCACTGGTTTACCAAACGGCATTTGCGCAGTAAGTTTCCAGGTTTCTGGAACTGCCCATTCTTTTCTCACTTCTTCATCAATTAATGGATTGTAATGCTGCAATGTAGCACCAAATCCTTCGATTTCTAAAGTTGTCCAAATTGCAAATTGTAACATTCCTGAGGATTGCTGAGACCAAATTGGAAAATTCTCTTTATATAATGCAAAGTTTTCTTGCAGTTCTTCCACTACTTGATTATCTTCAAAGTATAAAACCGTTCCATAACCACTTTTAAATGCATTCATTTTTTCTTCAGTAGATGCAAAGTTATTTTCAGGTACAATTTTTCGTAACGTTTCTTTCGTAATATCCCATAATTTATCGTGTTGTTCTCCTAGCAAGACGACAACACGAGCACTCTGAGAATTAAAGGCTGAAGGTGTATGTTTTACAGCATGATAAATCACTTCTTGAATTTTCTCATCAGAAACTACTTGCTCTTTACTAATCGCATAAATAGATCTTCGGTCTTCAATTGCTGAGTAAAAATCTTTTGCCATCATAATTCCCTCCACTTTTCATTTGAGGCTTTTTCATATGTATACTTCATATTACGCCTCTCAAAACTTATCATTAATAAGTTTCTAACTTTATACTATCAACAAACAATACTAAACTCAAATAATAACACTCACATATTTTACCTTTTTATTTCATAATGCTAGAAATAAAAAGGCAATTTATTGTTACCGATAATAAGTAACAACAAATTGCCTTTCTTATATGATGATCTAACTCAATATTTTACTTACTTAACTAAGCCAAATGCATAAGACATTAGCTTATTCGTCTCTGTAAAACGCTTCGTTTTACCTTTCGTTCCCATTACAACTGTAATAATACGAGTATCCCCTTGTTTGGCCGTACCCGTAAAACAATACCCTGCGCTATCTGTGAATCCTGTTTTTAATCCGTCTATTCCTTCTATATATAAAGCTTTATTATTTTTATTTAACATATCATTTGTACTTATAACATTAATATTATTAAATGCTAACTGACTTTGACGTAAGTGAGTCACTTCTAATATTTCTGGATAATCTTTTATAAGATGATATGCCAAGTTTGCTACATCAGCAGCTGTCATCTTCGTCTCACTTCCATCAGGTTCCTGTAGTCCTGATGCATTTGCGAATTTAGCATAATCCGACATTTTTAACTGTTTCGCTTTTGCATTCATAAGCTGAACGAAATCTTTCTCCGTTTTTGCCAGATGTTCCGCTAACGCCACAGCGGAATTATTTGCTGATTCAATCATTAATGCATGGAACAGATCTTTAACAGTCAATGTGTCATTCACTTGAACTGGGATTCTCGCACCTTCTGTTTGTGCCGCTTTCGCACTCATTTTCACTGGATCTTCCCAGCGAACTTTCCCGTTATGTACATTTTCTAATAAAAGGTACGCTGTCATCATCTTGGACATACTAGCTGGCGCAAAAGCTTCATTTTCATTATGTTGATAAATAATATCTCCATTACTCGCATCGATAATCATAGCTGCTTTTGCATCAATTTCCGGTGGGATGTACTTTGGCGGTACTACTTTTTCAGTTAATCCTGTTTCAGGTAGTTCTGCCACTTGTAAAGGTGGTCCCTCTACACTTGCTGTACTCTTTTGAGTTCCTTGGAATAAGAACCAACATACCCCTAAAATAATAACTAATAGGATCGTTATCCTTCCCCATTTTAACTGCTTCATTTCAAAACTCCTTTAGCAAACCTTTTATACACTCACACTCAACCATAACAACTTTCCCTTTATATCGTCAAGGTAAAAAGCATATTTATTCATCTACAGCAATTATTATTTCAATGTATGTATGTTACAATAATAATACTGAAATATAAGAATATTCAATGATAAAACCTCATAAATAAACTATTTAATAGAAGGGATTCATACAAATGATACTTCCAAAATCTTTAAAATACGGAGACACAATTGGGATTTACTCACCTTCTTCTCCAGTAACCTACACTTCTCCCAAAAGATTTGAACGAGCGAAATCTTTCTTACAACAGAAAGGATTTCACATATTAGAAGGTTCACTAACAGGTCGATATGATTATTATCGTTCAGGTAGCATACAAGAACGTGCTGAGGAACTAAACGCCTTGATAAGAAACTCTGATGTTTCTTGTATAATGTCAACAATTGGTGGTATGAATTCTAATTCATTATTACCTTATATTGATTATGAAGCTTTTCAAAATAACCCTAAAATAATGATTGGCTATTCAGATGCAACAGCTTTATTACTAGGGATTTATGCAAAAACAGGAATTCCTACATTTTACGGTCCGGCACTCGTACCTTCCTTTGGAGAATTTGAACCTTTTGTAGATGACACATACAAATATTTCTCAGAAACATTACAAAACGATCCGCCTCTTCCTTACAACATAAAACAACCGTTATTTTGGTCAGATGAATTTATTAATTGGGAAGAAAAAACGAAAGAAAAAGAACTTAGACCAAATAATTGGATTTCTGTAACAAATGGACAAGCTACTGGACGTGTTATTGGCGGCAACTTAAATACAATACAAGGAATTTGGGGCAGCTCTTATATGCCATGTATTCAAGAAGGCGATATTCTATTTATTGAGGATAGCTCAAAAGATGCAGCTACTATTGAAAGAAGCTTTTCATTACTTAAAATTAACGGTGTATTTGACAAAGTTTCAGGCATTATTCTTGGAAAACATGAGCAATTTGATGATTGTGGTACAAATCGCAAACCTTACGAAATACTTTTAGAAGTACTGCAAAACCAAAGAATCCCTTTACTAGCTGACTTCGATTGTTGTCATACCCATCCGATGATCACTATGCCTATAGGTGTTCAAGTGAACATGGATGTAAACAATAAAACGATACATATTTTAGAAAAATGGAACATATAAAGTGAAACTTTAATTAGCCCTCACCAATTGAGCCGTCCGGCAAATAGCGGAATTAAAAATGCTTATACTATAGGAAGAAAATATAATGGACTTTCCCATTAGACAACATAAAAAAGCTCCGTTATTACAAACGGAGCTTTTCATTATTGGCCTAAATTTTGTATCTTATCTTTCAAATCTCGAACTTGATCAACCGTCTGCATAAGCTCAGAGTTTTTAAATTGCTCTACATCCACTTTTCCTTCTTCTATCTTTGTCATCGCCGTATCAATTAACGTATTTAACTTTTCGTTATATCCGACGATTTGCTGATGAAGATCCTTCGCTACATCAGGTGGCGTTAATTCATTGAAAGCGGGTATATCTTGTTTAATTTCACTAAGCTTCGTTTCTAATTCTTTTCGAGCTTCGCTATCATTAACGGCCTTTTCAGCTAATGCTGGTGCATCATTTGCAAATGCACTTATTTCATTTACATAGTCCGTCGCTTTTTGCGCATAATCTAGGGAGTTCTTTCCTTCCTCTACTAGTGAACATCCCATTAATCCAATTGA
The DNA here is from genome assembly GCF_054771475.1 of Bacillus sp. MN7755. NCBI lineage: Bacteria > Bacillati > Bacillota > Bacilli > Caryophanales > Bacillaceae > Bacillus > Bacillus sp. MN7755. Next base: position 63,342 of record NZ_BTRL01000027.1, on the reverse strand, counting down.
GGCTATACATGCTAATAAAATTGATTTTATTTTCATTTTAGGCTCCCTTCGTCTTTATAATTGTCTGCAATTTTCTCTATCATAACTTCTAGCTAAATTACTTAAAACCTTTTTTCAAATAGCTATTTATCCTCTTACATGCCCGATTACAGTTACAACATCTATTTCTATATGTACGCTAATAATATCTTCAATTATATCCATATATCCTTGTCCTATAGCTGTTCCGTAGTGTAATGTAAGCCCCTTCTTTTCATACACTGACTTTGGCACTGAAAAAATAAATCTCCTCAAGTTCCTTTCATCAGCTGGTTCCATAATTAAAACAATTCCATCCTCATCAAACATATACGCTCGCCCTCCAACTTTACATTCACTATGGCTCAGTATTGCCTTGGTTAGCAAAATTTAAAACATAATAAGTTAAGATACATTCTGTTTAATCGTAAAGTGAAACTTTAATCAGCCCTCACTGGCAGCGAGGCCCCAACCTAACTTCTTTGCTTTCGCTCAATTTTGAGATGGGGTTTTACTGCCCGGCAAATAGCGGGATAAAAATAAAAAGCATTCATTCTTTTTTATTAAGAATGAATGCTTTTTAAAAAATCAATTTCTAACTCTAGCATCTTTTTTTGACGAGGTTTTACTTTTCTTACGGGAATTCCCGCATAAATATACCAATCATCTAAACTCTCTTTTACCATACTCATCGCACCGACTGCCGTGCCTTCTCCTATAGTTACATTTGGAAAAATAATAGAATCAGCACCAATAATCGCATGTTTTTTTAAAATAACTTTTTCTGTTTTCACATTCCTATATTGATTCGGGACGGTTGGCCCCATTAATGTATTTCCACTGAAATCATCAAGTACTGCATATATTAATGTTTTAGCTGAGATATTTGCAAAGTCATGCATTTCAATTCCAACTTCTCCTCCATATAACGCTGTATACGCTGATATATGCGAATAACTTCCAATTGTGATTTTGCCACTTAAAATGCAAAAATCATCAATTCTTACATGATTACCAACTGATATAACACCTGGATTATATATACTTGCTTTTTTACTAATCAATACATTTTTCCCAACAGACAAAAAACCAATTTTCTTTAGTTCTTCTAAACTATAAAAACTATTCATCTGCCCAAACCACCTTCTGCCCTAAACAGCTTACAATTTGTTCTACTATTTCTTTCGTCATTCCTTCCCATAAAGGTAAACTTACTATTCGTTTTGCTATTTTATTCGTTTTTGTTAAATCTGTAGATTTATAGTTTCTAAAAAGTACTTGTTGGTGGCAAGATGGTGAAAAGTATAATCTAGCTTCTATGTTCTGTTTTTTCAGTTCTTCTATTACTTGTATGTTGTGAACTTCTTCTGGACAAAGAATAGGCATAAATTGTTGAATAACTACTTCTGTCTTTTGGACTTGCCACCCTTTTTGCATTAACCTAGTATTTTGTAACAACTGTTTATACCATTCAGAAATACGGGTGCGTTCTTTTAATTTTTGATCCCATTTTTTCATAGTTGCAATCCCAATAGCGGCTGCATATTCAGACATTTTACAATTAAATCCCATCATCGTACATTCACGATTTTTATCAAATCCGAAATTCCCCATTCTTTTAATACGTTGTATATCTTCTTCATTTTTACTATATATAAGCCCTCCTTCACCAATTCCGAAAGGCTTTGTTGCATGAAAACTATATACGATCATTCCACTAAAATCCTGTCCATAATGCATACTTCCATTCATTAATCCGAATCCCGGTGCCGCATCTACGACAACCGGAACACCCCTCTTCTCTAATTCTTCATATTCTTCTAAGTTCATCCATGATCCAAAAGTTGCGTACGGGACAACAATCGCAATCTCTTCTTTTAATTCTTCAATCTTATCCAAAAGTACTGTTTTATCCATATACCAATCATCTATTGAAATATCAATAAAATAAGGTTCCAATCCACACCAAATAGCCGCTAATGGAGTCGCAGGGAATGTAAAACTAGGCATGAGGGCATACTTTCCTTTTTTTCTTTTCTTAAGTTGAATGGCCGCCATTAACCCTAACGTTGCGTTTGCTACTGTTGTAACAGCTCCCCTGTTCTGAAAAAAATCCGACATAATTATTTCTTCAAAACGTTGATTTATAGGTCCATAATTCGTATATATATGAGATGTATCAATTTCCTTCAATTCTTCCAAATACTCAATTACAGGTACAGTTGAAGCACGTAAAAAAGGAATATTCTCCATATCTATCTATTCCTTCCTATCATTTTCGGACAATATAGAGCATATCTGTTTCAGATAGTCCAAATTTCCTAGCACTTTTCATTCCTTGTTTTTCAGCTATGTTATATAATTCCACCTTAAATCCCGCATTTATTAATCGTTGAATGAATCCTGATTGATTATAAATTCTCACATGATCTTCTTGACCAAAAGCTAATTTCCTCAATTGTGGAGTTACAATTAATTCATTCTCTATAATAGAATCCACATTCATTACGATTGGTACTTGAATAATTCCCCATCCACCTGGCTTCAAAACTCTATATAACTCTCGCATTGCTTTGTCATCATCAGGAACGTGTTCTAATACGTGGCTACATAAAATTACATCAAAAGTATTACTATCATATGTAATTCTTGTAACATCAATTTCCTTCATTAGTGGATCCTTTGGCTCTAAATCCCCACATACATACGTAATATTTTTATACTCGTTAAACCAATCTCTTAAATTCGCTTCAGGTGCAATATGAAGTATAGTATATTTTCTACTTAACAAGTCCGTTTCTGTTTCAATGTACGCACGATACAATCTTTCACGATCCATCGAACTACAAACTGGACATATCCCTGTATCTTTATTCCACATCTCGAATTTATATTTCGGAAAATCATAATGTGCTGGCCATGGGGAAAATTTTTCAAATTGTTGATTGCAATATTGACAATAACAACATTCTTTCTCAAACATATGAGCAACTAGCTTGTTTAACCCTTTTTCTATCTTTTCATTATAAATTTTATCTAGTTCGCCATTTCTTACTGCATCCTTAACTATAAATCCCGCATTTTCTAAACAATAAGATAAGCTCTCTTTATAATCTCTTTCAGAACTTAAAAATCCACTATTATACGCATCTATAATTAATTCAATCCATTCTTCAATTGTCATTAAAATAAAGTGCATTTGTTTTTGATTTTGTCCACTATGTTGTCTAAAATAACTGAGAGGTTCTTGTATATAAACTACCTTTCCTCTCCTCATCATATCTAGCCATGTTGCAATATCGTTAATAGCAGAATACGCCTTCCCTTTAAAATACCCAAACTTCCCTTCAAACAAATCTCGTTTAAACAGAACAGTTGTCGGCTCACCAACTATATTTTTTAAGTTTTTTAATATATAATTCCCTAATTCTTTTCCTTCAAAAAGTGTAGTTTCTTTCGCAATTTTCATATTCAATGTTGTGGGTGGTAATATCTCCCCATTCTCATCAATCAGTTCACGATATGACGTCACAAATGAAATATTTTCTAACTTCAAAAAGTATTCCATCATTCTCTCGATTTTTTCATGGTGAAATAAGTCATCATCTAATAAAAAGTTTATATACTCTCCGTTCGCAAGTTCTATACACTTATTAAAGTTTTCAGCAACTAACGGCGTTTCATTTTTAACATATGTAATACACTCATATTCACGTAAATACGGTTGAATCATAGCATTGACTTCATTATTTGTACTGTCGTCAGAAATAACAATTTCAATATTTTCATATGTTTGATTCAGAGCGCTGTTGAGTGCCAATTCCAAGTAATAAGGTCTATTGTACGCTGGAATCAGTATACTTACTTTCGGTAATGAAGAATTATTATTTATATGTTGTTTTTTCTTTTCTATGTTTATTTTCTTTCCCCTAACTTTTTGATAATAGTCTAATGTATATAATATCGATGATGGAACTATCCTTCTTGCATAATCTAGAAAATTAGTTATCGCTTTGTCTAAATCTTTTTCGGTGGATAAGAAACCATACTTTTCTCCTGCTATAATACTATGTGAAAAATCTTCTAATCCATCCATCATTTTATTAGATTCATTTAGCTGTTGATCTTGATGTAATCGAAAGTAACTAAGTGTCTCTGCTATATATACTGCTTTTCCTTTACTTAATAAAGATAACCATGAAGCTATATCTACGTTGCATAGATACCTCCTCTTATCAAAAATCCCATACGGTTCTTGTAAATCATTTTTACGAAATAAAACTGTTGTCGGTTCTCCGATATAATTTTTTTGATCTATAATTACCCTATTCCCTAATTCTGTTCCCTCTATAATCATATCCTCTTCAAATAAACGAACAGTTGAATAAATATGGCGTAGTTCTTCTCCTTTATCATCAATTACTTGACGATGAGATGTTACAAGCTTAATTTCATTATCTAGATCATTGAAAAAATACTTCATCATTTTTTCAATTTTATTCACATGAAATATATCATCATCCATTAAAAAGTTTATATACTCTCCGTTCGCTTCATTAAATAACATTAGCGCATTTTCAAATTGTCCGAGAGTTGACCTGTTTTTTATATAAATAATATTTGAATGATCACATAAGTATTTTTGTAACACCTTTTCTGTTTCGTCATTCGTACTATCATCTCCAACTATAATTTCTATATTAGGGTACGTTTGTTCTAACACACTACATAACGCCTCTTCAAAGTAGCGAGGACGATTATATGTAGGAATTAAAACACTTACCAATGGAAGTTGATCTACCATCTCTTCAGTTCTTTCAATACGAGTTCTCATTTTACACTTTCACCTCTTCGCATATTATTTATATACGCGACACAAAAATCACATTACTTTAACTGTATGGAGCCTATATACTTTTATGCAAACATGAAATAAAATATCATACTTTTCGTTCCTGAATAAACATATTTAATAACGCAGACATTTTATTTGCACCTTTTTTATTCATATGATCACTATCATAAAAATCATCATCACAAAATAATGGTGAATCAAATAGATCTATAATCCGAAAAGAATATTGAGTTTGAAAATCATTTATAACTTTATAAAAATCTTCTTTTAATTTCTTACTACTACAATTGAAATAATGTGAAGTAACTGGGAATACAACAATTATTGGTTTTATATCATGTTTTAACAGTAGTTCTAAATATTTTTTAAAAATCGTTTTATTTTCAACTAAAGTATGAGGATATGACAACTTAGCATGCGAAGTTGCTCTTATTTTCCCGTGTTCTTCAAAAGGAATGTGAAGAGGAGTGGTATTCCATTCAGCATTTATCCAGGGCAGTATCAATGATTCATCTTTTAGTTCGTCTAATAAAACATATTCAAAATGCAAATTAAAAATAGAAAAAAGTGGTTTCGGGGTATCTAGATGTGCGAATCCATCAGTGGGTAGAGGAGAATGAACTACAGTATGATGACCGTCTTGAAACAATGGATAATATACTTTGTGAATTCTATATGATTCAGATGATAACGACATATCAAAGTAAAACGAGAAATAAGCTATTCCTATTAAACAATATTGAAATGAATGATCGTTTGATAGAAGTTGTGACGCTATTAAATAATCATAGTATAGATCTTGCGATGGAAGCGTTAATTTCATTGACTTTTTTGAGAGGAGCTCCGTACTTATGCCACAATGCGGATAAGACAAACCTGTCGCAAACAATTCATACGTCGGATCACTCTTTGCTTTTTTCATAGAAATGTATATAGACATAAGATCCGGATTTATTTGATATATAGAAATCAATTTATTCTTCCATTCATACATGTATTTTGTTAAATTAATAATTTTTGAACTTTGCACGCCCCTGTTTCTCAATTCATTTGTAAGTTTTTCTGCATCCACTCTCCAAATGATTATATATTGAAAAGAATTTTCTATATGAACAATATCTGCAACGTCTACAACATGAACTATTGTTTTACATTTATTTTTGTCTAATACATTTCGAATCCGCCCCTCTGATAATTCATCACTTAAAATAATAATTTTATACTGCCTCTCCATGTACATCCCCTCCATTATATGTATAATATGAAATTCATTTTTCATTCGTAACAATCATATACATCTGCAATCCAACATGAAAAAGAATAGAATATTCATTTCAAAACAAAAAAATAGCTTCACCATTTGGCTTAGCTATTTTTACAATTATTACTTATTCAAACTATATTCCTTTATCTAGTTCATAAAGCTTTCGATACTTCTCATTTTCTGTAAGAAGTTGTTCATGACTACCCTGCATTACGATTTGACCACGATCAAGGAATATAACTTCATCTACATGTTCAATTCCTACAAGATGGTGTGTAATCCAAATAACTGTCTTTTCTTCCGTTGCAGAAAACATTGTTTCGATTAAAGATAATTCTGTCTTTGGATCTAAGCCAATCGTAGGTTCATCAAGTACAATAATTGGCGCTTCTTGCATTAGCGTTCTAGCAAAAGCAACCCGTTGTCTTTCCCCGCCAGAAAACCTTTTTCCCATTTCATGCATTTTTGTTTGTAGTCCATCTGGAAGAGAAGCAATATGCGAAGCTAATTGTGCTTTCTCTAACGCTGTCCATATCTCTTCATCTGTAGCCTCTGGTTTGCCGATTCGCACATTATTTCCAATTGTCGTATCGAATAAATGTGGCTTTTGATTCAATACAGAAATATATTTTGCTAAAAGATTCGTATGAGCATGTTCACTATTCAATAAAACTTCACCATGTAACGGGCTTATCGCACCTGTTAACAGTTTTAATAAAGTAGATTTCCCTGTTCCGCTTCTTCCTAAAATGGCGATTTTCTTCCCTGCTTTTATTTGTAATGATACGTCTTTCAATACGAATTCATTACTATCTGGATAACTATACGATACATGATTTAATTCAATGTCTATATGTTTTGATGCAACATAATCTTTATCTTCATGTAATTCCTTTTTATCCTGCAAAACATCATTACCTTCTACTTGATTGAGACGATGAGCAGATTCTACATATGATGGAATTCGATCGATTGCATCTGAAAGAGGAATAAGCGCGTTTGTGACAGATAACGTCATTAAGACGAAAGCCGCAATAACGGTAGGCGCAATCTGTTCACTGGCCGCCTCATTTCCAGTCCATATGATCATTGAAATAACTACAATCCCCACTACTAATTGAATGATACTATCTCGAATATGATTCCAGCGCTTCATTCTTTTCTCCGTTTTTAACAACTGAGCATTTTTTTCTACATACTTATCAATGAATTCATCTTTTCTACCACTTGCTTGCCAATCAGATAATCCAAAAACAGCATCTGTTAGTTGTTGATACAAACGGCTTCTTCCTTGCTTTAATGTAACATGATGTTGCTTCATTAAAAGTAATGATACAAGTGGAAGAAGAAAAACGATAATAGCCAACATACTTGCTGCAATAAGTGCAAACATCACGTCAAATGCACCGATAACAAGTACGAATATGCTATATACAACTAATGCTAATATGCTTGGAAATATTGTACGTAAATATAGGTTTTGCAAATGCTCTATATCTTCGGATAATACCCCTAACATATCACCCGTTTGAAATCGCGAACGGAAAAATAACGCCTGTGGTTCTACTATCCTATATAGTTTCGTTCTCATTTTTTCTAATATGCGTAGTACAACGTCATGTCCGACTAAACGCTCTATATAATGAAACACAGCTTGTCCTATACTAAACGCACGCGTTGCAACGATAGGAACATATACAGCCATTACATTTTCTGGTCTAAGAGCAGATTTAGAGATTAAATAACCTGAAATAAAAAGTAGCATCGCACCTGAACTAACTCCAAGAAGACCAAGGAAAATAGTTAAAGTCATTCTACCTTTATTTTGCTGTATATAAGGTTTAATCCAGTTACTCATCTCTATCCCTCTCTTTCCTTTGAAAATGTAATGCCTCATTCTTTAAAAGTTCTTCATATATTCCACTCTCTATCATTTCCCCTTTATTTAAAATAAGAATATGATCCATCTGTTTCATCCAGTGAAGACGATGTGTTGCAAGAAATACTAATTTACCTTCAAACAGACGTAACATCGATTGCTTTATTTCAAATTCAGTTTCAATATCAAGATGTGCTGTAGGTTCGTCTAATAAAATAATTGGCTTTTCACTTAAAAGTGCACGTGCCATTGCGACACGTTGTTCTTGTCCGCCACTAAGCATACGCCCGCCTTCTCCAATTCTTTCGTACATCCCATTTGGAAGCGATGTAACGAGTGAACGAAGACCCACTTCATTAATGACTCTTTCCACTTCTTCATCAGTTATATTTGTTTCATAGAAACAAATGTTATCTTTTAATGAAAGCGGGAAAATATAAGGTTGCTGCGGAATATAAGCAATATTCTTTTGCCAATCTTCACGAGTAGCCCCGTCAATTTCCACACCATTTACTATCATCTTTCCACCCGAAGGAGTTAAAAATCCTGCTAATACGTCGATTAGCGTCGATTTCCCTGCCCCACTTTCACCGATTACACCTATAGTACCACTGCCTTCCCAAGTAAAGTTAATTCCTTCTAATATTGCCTTTTCAGATTCATCAATCTTTACTTTTATATCTTGTAATTTCAAGTTACTAGTGGAATTCCATATGATATCGACATTTGATTCTTTCGTTTCTATTTCTTTTTGTTGCTGTAAAATCTCTTCTATTTGCTCCATTGCAAGTTGTCCATCTAACGTAGCATGATAGTTTGCTCCAACTTGTTTAATCGGCAAAAAATATTCCGGTGCTAAAATTAAAATCGTAAGGGCTGGCAATAGCACAGTTGTCCCATCTATTAAACGTATCCCTAATCCGACCGCCACAAATGCGATTGATAAACTCGTAAAGAAATCTAGTGCAAAAGAAGAAAGAAAAGCAACTCGCAAAGTACGCATCGTTGCTTTTCTATACCTTTTACTTACTTTTTCAATCTTTCCTTCATGCTGTTTACTTTTACCTAAATACTTTAATGTTTCTAACCCTTTTAACGTATCTACAAAGTGATTAGAAAGAACACGATATGTTTCATATTGGCTATCCGCCATTTTCTGCGCTGCTAATCCTAGTAGGATCATAAATATAATTACGATAGGAATCGTTACAACTAAAATGACTCCAGACTCAATATCTAGCGTAAAAACATATAGTACAATTAGCCCCGGTACGATACTACTTCTAATCATTTTAGGAATTGTTAATTCAATATATGTTTTAAATTTCTCAATACCTTCTATCAATAAGGTAACCAGATGACCTGTTCCAGCAGTTTGAACATACCGTGGACCTAATGTGAAATACGCCTCTATTAATTGTTTTCTCAGTAGTGACCCTGTTTTTTCAGCAAAACGTTCAACTAATACTTGCGATATGCGAACCAGCATGTGACGAACTGCAAACGTGATTCCAAAATACACCGTTTCATTTAACACAGATTGCACTGTTTCTCCCTGAAATAAAAACGTAATAGCCCGCGCTAAAAACACTGTTTGTGCAATAATACTAATAGCTTCTAACACGCTAATGATTGTTAACACTACATATAAAACTCGGCTACCAGGATACGACGGAAGTCCTCTTTTTCTTTTCATTAGTACTCCAAATCTTTATCTGACTTAACAGGTTGTCTAAACACATAGAAACTCCATATTTGACTTCCCAAAACAAATGGCAATATAGCAATTGAAAAATACGTCATCAGTTTTAGTGCATAATCTCCCGATGCTGCATTATAAATTGTTAAATCGTATATTGACCCTAACGAGCTAATTAAGACACGTGGGAACATGCCGGCAAACACACTCGCACTTAGTAAAATGATTGTTACACTCGTCATAACGAAAGCCCAACCATCTCTTCTTCTTTTATTTAATAATGTTGACGCACATAATGCTACAAAAGCTCCGATCGGAACCATAATCCACTCTGTACCATGACCAGTGAATATATCTGTTTTCCATAACCCTACACCGGCAAAAATAAGAAGTGCTATAATTGCAAGCGGTGCAATTTTCAACGCAGCAATACGTGCACGTTCTCTTAACTTACCAGTTGTACGTATAGTAAGGAATTGCAATCCGTGAACAATACATAGCAGAAGGAACATAACTCCTCCAAGTAATGCAAATGGATGAAGTAATTGTAAGAATCCACCTACAGCATTTTTCGTCTCATCAATTGGAATACCTACCATAAAGTTAGCAATGGCAACTCCCCAAAGGATAGGCGGGAGCAAACTTCCTAAAAACATACCCCAATCCCAAAAACCTTTCCATTTATGATTATCTATTTTCGCACGGAATTTAAAGGAAACACCTCTAATAATTAAAGCAAGAAGCATAAATACAAACGGAATGTAAAACCCGCTAAATAAAGTTGCATACCAGTGCGGGAATGCTGCGAACATAGCACCACCGGCACAAACAAGCCATACTTCATTCGCGTGCCAAAATGGACCAATTGTATTTAAGTATATTCTTTTCTCTAAATCGTTTTCCCCTAAAAACCTTGAAACTATACCTACACCGAAATCGAAACCTTCAAGTACAAAGAAGCCTACGAATAAAATTGCAATAATGATAAACCACAACTCATTAAGAGATAACATACTCTTCCTCCTTATCAAATGGATCATGGCTTTCAGAATCCTGTTTCGTTTTCTTATTCTCATGTCCTTTAATGATACGAACGAATAAGTAAACAGTGATTCCTCCTATAATTAAATATAGTGATGTGAACGAAACTAAAGAGAATAATACTTCTCCGAACGTAACATTTGGAGATACAGCATCTTCCGTTTTCATAACACCGAAAACTACCCAAGGCTGACGTCCCATTTCAGTCATAATCCATCCTACTGTATTACCGATAAACGGTAGTGAAATTGCATACACCATTAATTTTAAATACCACGTTTTTTCAGCTAATCGATCTTTTCTTGATAAGAACCATCCATAAACTCCTAGAAGAAGCATAAATGTTCCACTCATTACCATCGCTCTAAAACTCCAGAACATCGTGTGTACTGGCGGAATATAATCTCCAGGCCCATATTTTTCTTCATATTGCTTTTGAATTTGATTCATCCCTTCTACTTGACCGCTAAACTTATCAAATGATAATAGACTTAGCATATAAGGGATTTGAATTTCAAACGAATTTTCTTTCTTCTCTGCGTCAATTTTCGCAAATACTGTAAATGGCGCTGGATCCTCACTCGTATTCCATAACGCTTCAGCAGCTGCCATTTTCATTGGATGCGTCTTAATTAATTGTTGTGCTTGCGCATGACCGAAGAATAATACAAGCGCAGTTGTAAGTGTTCCAACAATGATAGAAATGCGGAACGATTTTTTAAATACCTCAGTTTCTTGCGCTTTCGTTATTTTCCATGCACTCACACCTGCAATAAAGAATGCACCAGTTGCAATCGCCGCTGTAATTGTATGCGGGAATTGTACCCATAATTGTGGGTTTTGAATGATCGCTAAGAAATCATTCATTTGTGCACGTCCATCTGCCGCCATTTCATATCCTACTGGCGATTGCATAAATGCACTTGCAGTTAAAATCCAAAACGCTGATAACATTGTTCCAATTGAAAGGAGCCAAATACATAAAAGGTGAATGCGCTTCGGTAATTTATCCTCACCGAATACCCATAAACCTAAGAATGTAGACTCAATGAAAAATGCTAATAAACCTTCAATAGCAAGTGATGGACCAAACACATCACCTACGAAACGTGAATAGGTTGACCAGTTCATGCCAAACTGGAATTCTTGTAAAATACCAGTTACTACACCTACCGCAAAGTTCACAAGGAATATTTGTGTCCAAAACTTCGTCATCTTCTTATAAATTTCTTGTCCCTTTACTACATATAACGTTTGCATTAACGCAATGATAAAAGCTAAACCAATAGACAGCGGAACAAAAAAGTAATGGAAAATCGTTGTTGATGCGAATTGTATTCGTGCCAATTCAAGCGTTTCCATACTACAATCACTTCCTTCATAATTTTTTATATCGTAATTTCAATTGAGTTGTATGAATAAAACAACCCAAATCTTAGAAATATAGAAAGATAAATTTGTTTATGTACTTTTAGAAAATATAAATTTTCAGTTTTTGAGATAATTACAAAAGAACTTTTTCATAAAATTTACCTTTTCACTATTTCAGTAGTGTTTTATCCGTTAATCGAATTGTATAATATACCTGCATAGTAAATTCAGCTGATTTTTGACGTATTATTGACATCATTTTGTCTGAAATATGTCTTTTGGTATTTTTTTGAATTAGATTTTTCTCATTAATAAAATGTGTTTTTTTAATATAAGACTTACTTTCATATCAATAAAATAATCATTTTTCTCTTCATGCGCTTGACTTTCACCCTAAAAAATGTCCTCTGAAACAAATAGAAAATCAATTGTTTTTTGTCAAGAGAAAAATGTATTCCCAAAATTCAAATACAATATAATGTTATTCAAAAATAGAAAACCCTCCCCTCTTCCTAGACCTGAAAATTCATTTTTTTGTCATTTTTCCAAACTAAATTAATACATAAAAAAATACCGAGAATCGATTAGACTCTCGGTATTTTTTATATTATTTTGCTGTATGTTTTCTAACAGCCGGTAAAATTTCAGTAGCAATTAATTCGATATTTTTCTCAATTTGATTAAGTGGTACACCACCAAAATCAATTTGTGCCATAAAACGTTGTTGCCCAAACAATTCATATTGGTAAAGCATTTTTTCAATAATTTGTTGCGGGCTACCAACCATTAATGCGTCACGGTAATCTACTGCATTTGTAAATTGTTCTTTCGGATACCCACCACCGCGTAGTGTAAGCATACCAGCATTAATATGAGGATAGTATTCGCTAAATGCATCTTGTGAATTTTTTGCTGTATAAAATAAACTTGTAGTTGCAACTGGTAAGCTTGCTGGATCAAATCCACTTTGCTCAGCAGCCTCACGGTAAGCATCTACTGATCCTTTAAAGTTAATAGCTGGACCACCTAGTGTTGTTATCATCATTGGTACACCCGCGCGTCCTGCTTTAATTGCACTAGCTGGCGGGCCACCAACTGCACGCCAAATTGGTAAGTTATTATTTTTAGCTCTTGGAATAACCGATGCGTGTGCAAGCGGTGCTCTGAACTGTCCATTCCATGTTACATGTTCCTCTTTATTAATTTTTAATAAAAGATCCATCTTCTCTTCAAATAACTCTTCATAATCATTTACATCATAACCAAGTAAACTATATCCCCCAATACGCGATCCACGACCAGCTACGATTTCTGCACGTCCATTAGAAATCAAGTCAATTGTAGCAAAGTCCTCATATACTCGTACCGGATCAGAAGTACTTATTATCGTTGCTGAACTTGCAATTTTTATATTTTTCGTAGCTTGTGCAATAGCTCCTAAAATAACTGTATGAGCCTGCGTTGTAAAATGCGTTTGATGACTTTCACCGACAGCAAATACATCAAGTCCAGCTTCATCCGCTAACTTAGCTGTTTCAATTAATTCATGAATTCTTTGTTCTGCACTAATTTTCTCTCCATTATGCGGATTTAAAACGTGATCCCCAATTGAATATAATCCAAACTCCATTCCTTTACTTGTATCCATACGGTATTTTTCCATAATTACTCTCTCCTTTAATGATGCCCTATTAGTTTCTCTTCTAAAAACGTTGGTAATTCAAATGTTTCTCTATTACTTACAACGTCACTTGATTAGTCAATTGATTTTGCAAAAAAAATTACTCTTGCGGTAATTCTTTTTTTTCACTATGCTTATGAACTTTCGTCATTAGCTCGTATAATATTTTCTGCTCTTCTTCATTTAATACATCATCAAAAAACGAAGATTGAAATGCAAGTTGCTCTGGCAATGCTTTCTCTAAGGCCGCTTCTCCTTGCTCTGTAAGACTAATTGTTTTCGTTTTCCAATCTTGTTTTCGTACAATATATCCTTCTTTTTCAAGACGAGTTAACATTCTAGAAATACCGCCTTGTGTAACAGTTACCTTTTCAGCTAACTCCATTTGTGTTAGTGGCTGATACGTACGTATTTGCAAAAGCACATCAAATTGAGCTGTCGTTAAATCAAAACGTTTTAAAAACTCATTTGACATCTGATTACTTTGGTTCGTAAATCGTATTAAACGTAACCATATTAATGATCCTATCGTATTATCACGCATGTTTGATCACTTCCTATCGTGAATCTTACTATCACTTTACTACGCAAGTGATAAAAAAGCAAGAGAAAAAGTGAAAAATATCTTATTAGAGTATTGCATAAATAACGATAAGAAAGCATTCATGTTCAAATGAATTCTTTCTTATCGTTATTCTTAACTTTCCATTTCATTCATTGCTATATTTAAAGCTGCCACAGCTTTTGGCCAACCAACGTAAAAAGCCATATGTGTTATTAATGCAACCAATTCATTCTCCATAATCCCATTTTGTTTAGCTAACTTCAAGTGAAATGGTAATTGTTCTGTATTACCGAGACTGATTAGTGCCGACACAGTACATAAACTTCTTTCTCTTAATGTTAAAGTAGCATCACGCCACACTTCCTCAAACAATATCTTTTCACTATACTGAGCAAATGCAGGTGCTATTTCTCTCATTTTCTTTTGAATATAAAATTCAATTGGTTCATTCATCATTTTGCTCCCTTCATTTTTACCAGTTGTGCCATCCCTTGACCAAATGACCAATTTTCAGCAACTGTCTCATTTAGTGTAATAAAAACGTCTGAACCCCTTACGTCGGAACATTCCGAAATCTTTAAGGATACAGATTGATACAAACTTTTTTTCTGTTGCACTGTTCTTCCAGGTCCACATGTAATAGAAACATAAATCATATTCTCTGTTCTCTTTTCTCCTCTTTCCAACAAATAATATGGGTTATATAAAAATTGATTTTTTTGATAAGGTAAAAACATTTGAAAGTAATCATTTTCAGGGATGTTAAAATGTTCAATTAATGAAAGATGGATACATTCACCTATCTTTTTCAACCCTTCTTTATTTAATATATTTTCAGGATAATGAATATTCACAAAGGGCATAGATTTTCATTCCTTTTCTTATTTTTAATTTGGAACCAAATTTTATCGTGAAATGTGTAAAATCTCATATATTGTAACACCCTTATTCGCTATAATGTCAGGCTTCTCTTCATAAAAATTAAACTGACTATATCCCCACTTATCTGGATTATATACTTTTACATTACCTAAACAATTTTCTACATTTTGATCCATAATGGTAGATTGAGTCCCAATCAATGATTCACTTTGAGAAATACTTCCTTCATATTCAACAACATATCTACATTTCTTAAAATCATCCTTTACATTGACAACTAATGGAACGCCTATATTTATTTGTTGCCACCCAAACGATTGTAAAATATTATCGTAAT
Source organism: Bacillus sp. MN7755 (assembly GCF_054771475.1). Lineage (NCBI taxonomy): Bacteria > Bacillati > Bacillota > Bacilli > Caryophanales > Bacillaceae > Bacillus > Bacillus sp. MN7755. The sequence continues at coordinate 47,750 of NZ_BTRL01000027.1, read as the reverse complement.
ACCCTTCAAATATGAATTTATTCATCCCTTCATGACCATTCCAAATATATAAAGGTGCATAACAGTTATAGAAATTCCCGTCCTTACCTGCCTCAGTAATTAAATAGGCTTTAAAATTTAGGTCTTGAAAATCATCAGTTTTATACCCATTATCCTTTACCCTCTTCTTAATAATCTCCATATCATAATCTTTCGGCAAAATGACCTTATATTGCATTCCAATCATGTTTATCACTCACTTTCAATCTTATATACACAATGATAAACCGATGACTGGCTAACGTAAAATAGGTATAAATTATGTTTGGTATCATTTATAATGATATCGTATAAGGGGCTGTGATAAATGGAAATAAATGATCTTATTATATTCAAAACTGTAGCTAGCGAAGGTTCTATTAGTAAAGCTGCTAAAGAGTTGGGATATGTTCAACCGAACGTAACTGAGCGAATCAAAAAATTAGAACAAGAGTTAGAAACACCTTTACTACATAGAGATAACAAAGGCGTTTCCTTATTACCTTCTGGTGACATTTTATTAGACTACACGAATCAAATATTAACTCTAGTAGAAGAAGTGAAAGATAAAATTAAAACGAGTGGTTCTTCTTATATAATCGCGACGTCACAATCTATTTTGACTAATTATTTAAGTAAGCGCATTAAAGAAAATTTCAGGAATTATCAAATATATGTAGAAAATAGTAGTCATTTGCAAAAATTACTGCAGCAACAAAAAGTTGATATGGTCATTACTTATGAGGATTACCCGAACACAGCGTTTAAAAAAGGATTTTCCACTTCAATTTCTATAGGCTTATTAAAAGCGAAAGAAAAGTGTACCATTGACTTTTCAAAGGAACTCTTCTTCGTTAGCAATGACAAAAAGTGCCCTTTTAGAAATAAGACTATACAATTTCTAAAAGAAAATAATCTATCTCAGCATCAACTTCAACAATTAGATTCTTATTCACTCATTGAAGATTTTATAAACGATGGCAACGGAATAGCCTTTTTACCGATTAGAAATGATAAATTGGAACCAATTGAAGATTTTCCAGTTGAGAAATTAGCTGTTCATTTCTTTACAAATCAAAACTCTTTAAAACAAATCCCTGATGAACTATTTGATTAATAGAATAGCTATCAAACTAACTAATTACATACACCAATAAAAATCCCTCCTTTACGAATCTAAAAGAGGGATTTTCATATTTTATGCAATCGATTTTTCACACGTTTTGCTCCACTTCTGCACTTTTCTCCTTCTTACTCCGTTTCATATTCTTCAACCTCTTAACCGTACCAACTAATCCTTTCGGAAAAGCTAGCAATACGATAATGTACAATAAACCAAGAATAATCGTCCATCGTTCAAAAATCGGATACTCTGTAGCTAGTTCTGATAAATAATATTTCAGTGATTCAATAATTCCAGCCCCAGCAATTGCTCCTATTAACGTTCCAACGCCTCCAATCATTGTCATCAATAATGCATTTAATGTCATTTCAATTGAAAATACAGTTGTATTAACAAAGCGCAGTGTAATAACAAATAAACCACCGCTAATTGCAGCTACTACTCCTGCAACAATACTAGCAATAATTTTATAATGAAGAACTTTATATCCTAATGCTTCAACACGTTGCTCATTTTGCGAAATTGCCTTTAATACTTTTCCAATAGAAGATTTTGTGAAAAGACGTAACAGAATAAAAATGACAATTAAACATATAAGTGTTACATAATAAAACGTAAAACGATCACGGAATAAGTCTGGTACACCAAATGTAAAACCATCCCCTCCGTGAGTGAGCCCACGCCATTTTTCAGCAAGTACGAAAAACAACTGTGAAATAGCAAGTGTTAACATTGCATAAAAATGATTTTTCAGCCGTAAAGAAAGCAAACCGATTATATAACTAACAATTGCTGAAATGATAATTGCAGCTACTATCCCTATTAAAAAGTTCGTTATGGATACTCCTTGCCGATCAAATAAAAGTGCTACTCCATATGCTCCTATACCAAAGAACATACAATGGCCGAACGATACAATTCCTGTATATCCAAGCAATACATCAAAACTCATTGCAAAAATAGCAAAGATGAAGATTTGAGTGAACAAAATTAACAAGCTCCGTGAATCATTTACGAATGGAAATACACTTAAACAAATGAGCATACATACTCCGAAGTATACTTTAAGTCGATTTGATGTGCTGTTCACCATTTCACCCCTTTTCACCAACAAGTCCATTTGGCTTCACTATTAAGAAAAACAGTAACATTAACATATTGATTGCAAGTGATAAATCCGGTATAAAATACGCTGTAAAAGCACCAGCTAATCCGACAATTAAAGAAGCGATTGCTGAACCTTGTACGCTTCCTAATCCTCCAATGATTACTACTATGAAAGCTAAAATCGCATACTGCATACCCATTTCGGCGAAAATAACGCCTGAATACGGTGCTAATAAGAAACCTCCCAACGCTGCCATCCCTGCTCCTAATAAAAAGACGAAAGAAAATATCGCTTTTACGTTAATACCGAGCGCTTGAACCATCTCTTTATCCATTACACCTGCGCGTATCATAAGACCTATCTTTGTTTTTTTGAGCAATACTAGTAAGGCAACGTAAATAATAATCCCAATTAAAATAACAAATAGACGATATTTAATTAATATAACGCCTTCGAATGTAAAACTTCCTTGTAGCCATAACGGTAACTTTGCCCCAATTGGATTTGGTCCCCAAAATACTTTAATACATTCACTAAGTACAAGCATTCCTCCAAGCGTCACAAGAAGCTGGCGAACATGATTTCCATATACTGGTCTAATAAGGAATCTTTCTAAAATGAATCCAAGAAACATCCCCATAGCAATTGCTCCAATTAATGCTAATACGTAACTACCTGTCAGATTAAATAGCCAAACACCTGTAAACGCTCCCCACGCAAATAAACCACCATGTGCGAAGTTTAGAACGCTCATTAAACCGAAAATAAGTGAAAGACCTGATGCTAATAAAAAAATGAGCATCCCTGTTGAAATCCCATTTACAAATAAATTGATTAACACATCCATCCTTCTCACCCCGGATTCATGTTAAGAGATTCCTAAATATTTGTGACACATTTCCTTATCCTCTTTTAATTCATGCATAAAACCGTTATGAACCATTCTTCCGTTATCCATAATATAAAAGTAATCACCAATTTGACTAGCCATCATAAAGTTTTGTTCAACGAGTAAAACTGTTGTTTTCTCCTTCATTTTTAAAATGGCTATCATTAACTTTTCTATCATTATGGGGGACAAGCCTTTACTCGGCTCATCAATAAGTAATAAACCATCACTATTAATAAATGCTCTTGAAATTGCTAACATTTGCTTTTGTCCTCCGCTTAATAGTCCGCTTTTTTTATGCCAAAACTGCTTTAAATCTGGAAATAGTTCAAGCATCCACTCAATTTTCTCTTCCGCTTCTTTGCCCTTCCCTCTGGCAAGAGCGAATGTTTCTTCTACTGTCAGATCGTGAAAAATACCTTGATTTTCTGGTACATACCCTATTCCTTTTCTTGAAATTAAATGTGTAGATAGTCCATTTACTTGTGTACTATCATAATAAATTTCACCCTGTGCGATATGGTGGAATCCCATAACCGAACGTAATGTCGTAGTCTTTCCTGCACCATTTCTTCCAAACAGTACAGTAATCGTCCCTTTCTCAACAGCAAGAGATACCCCTTGTAAAATATGAAACTGATCTAAATACGTCTCTATATTATTCACTTGTAATAGTGCCACTATATAATCCCCCTAAATAAGCACTTTGTACACGCTCATCTTTCATAATCTCTTCGGGCAAACCTTCAGCCAATAACTCTCCATGAAATAAAACGATAAGATGGTCTGACAAACCTAGTACCATATCCATTTTATGTTCAATCAGTACAATTGTACTCTCTGGATGTTTCTTAATATTTTCAATTACTTGTAAAATAGCCGGTACCTCTTCAACTGATATACCTGCCGTCGGCTCATCAAGTAGTAACACATCCGTTTTCAAAGCTAATAACATCGCAAGCTCTAACTTTCGTTTTTCTCCATGCGCTAAATCTTTCGCTAATACATGTTCTTTCTCCTGAAGTAATACTGTTTTTAAGAAACGTCTCGCCTCTCCAACTTGTTGCTTAAATTTTGCCGAACTCGGAAAAAAACTATAGTAATCTTGCACGAATGATTGAACACTTAAACGAACATTTTCAAGTACCGTTAACTCTGGGAATATATTTGTAAGTTGAAAAGAACGACCAATTCCTAATCGCGTTCGATCTGAAATTGATAACTTTGTAATCTCTTGTCCTTTAAAATATACTTCACCCTTTGTTGGAGAAATTTGTCCACTTAGTAAATTAAATAGCGTTGTCTTTCCTGCACCATTTGGTCCAATAATGGAAATGAGCTTTCCTTTTTGTACTGTTACATTCACATCCTTAATAACATGATGCTCACCAAAAGATACGCTAAGATTTTTCGTTTCAAGCAAATGTGTCACGAAATCCCTCCCTATAAAGATTTAAGTATGAAAGAAATACGTATAAAGAGGGTGTGCCCCTCTTTATACAAAAACAACAGAAAATTCAGTCTATTTATTTTGAACTGGTGGTTCTGTCTCTTTCATCGTTAATTCTCGCTCTAATACTGGCACTGGATAATCAACACCATCTTGCTTTTTCAATGTGATAGAATACAGTGTCTGCATCGCTTGGTGATCCTTTTCTCTAAACTTCATCTTTCCTTTCGGTGTATCAAATTCCATTCCTTCCATTTTCTTAATTAATGTATCTACATCTGTATCACCTTTTGTTTTCTTTAAAGCTTCTACAATTGAAATTGCCGCTGACATTCCTCCTGCTGTAAATAAATCTGGCACCGCACCATTAAATCGTTTTTTATGTTCTTCCACTAACCAATCATTCACCTTATTTTTCGGGAGTGTATGATAATAAACAGAAAACCCTTGCATTCCTACTAACGCATCCATCGTTTTTAATGCCGGTATATCTGGTGCACCTGTAGAAATTTTAATACCTTGCGCTTCCACATTCATATCTTTTAACTGTTTCCAAGGTGAGTTTGCCCCTGCCCAAACGATAAATAAATAATCTGGTTTTGAGCTAATGATATTTTGAATATTTGCAGTGAAGTCAGTCGAATTTGTATCTGCGTATTGCTCGTTTACAATATTTGCCCCTAATTTCTTCGCTCCAGCTTTAAATGCCGCAATTCCTTCACGGCCAAATGCATTATCCGGGGCAAACGTCGCAATCTTTACATCTTTTTTTGCAATTGCAGCTGCTCCTGCAATCGCATCTTGCGAAGAGCTTCTTCCTGTTCTAAAAACATACTTATTCCAATTCTTTCCGGTAATACTATCAGCAACTGCCGGTTCTACGACCATTATTTTTTCATATTCTTCAGCTAATGGTAAAACTGCTAATGTATCACTTGAGCTAGACGATCCGACTAAAAAATCGACTTTCTCTTCTTCTAATAACTTCGTAGCTTTTTTAACCGCTACCTCTGCTTTCGTTTCCGTATCTTCTACAACAAACTTAATCTTCTTCCCTTCCACTTTCCCAGTGCCGCCCGTGGCATAGTCTAACCCTAATTCAAATCCGTTCACTGTTTGTTTTCCATATGATTCTAATGGACCTGTTAACGAAGCAAGAACCCCTACCTTAATCGTCTTTTCATCCTCTGTACTTGTTTTCTTTCCTGAACAAGCTGCCGTTATTAATAACGAACCTAAAACACAACCAGTAGCCACCATTCTTAGCCATTTACGTTTTTTCATCGACATTGTGATCCTCCCCACACTTTACTTTCTGATAGAGTCAAACACGCCAAAGTTATCTACCCGTAATTATGACTTTTTCTTCAAATAATATAGACAAGATTGTTAGCATAAATGTATCTTCTCCGCTTTCCATTAAACCCCTTTACAATTTGATATAAATATTTTATTCCTACATATTCCGCACTCCCACTCTATTAAACTTCTATCCTTTCTAACAAGTGTTTTGAGTCTCCAATATTAATTAGCTTTCTTAAAAAATTGAATTCTTTGGAGTAAACCATCTGTAATAATTATATTTCCTTGGCTATCTACATCTATTCCTTGTGGTGAGAAAAACTGTCCTGACATACCATTAAAACTTCCAAAAAACTCTAAAAAATCCCCATTTTCATTATAAATATTCACACGATTATTAGAAGTATCTGTGACATAAACCGTATTATTTATATCGATTTCAATCCCTATTGGCAAAAAAAGATCTCCTGGACCCGCTCTCCAATTTTCTAGTGGATCTAAGTTTCCAGCCCCATGATTTGTACCCCATTTTGTAATAAATTTACCCTCATTATCAAATTTTTGAATCCTATTATTAATCCGATCAACAACATAAACATTATCTTTTGAATCAATTGCTAATTGCATAGGTTGAAAAAACTCTGCCTCTCCACTTCCCTTTCTCCCCCATTCTTTCATATATACAAAGAATGGATTGAATTTTTGAATACGATGATTTTCTGCATCAGCTATAAATATGTTTCCTTTACTATCAATTGCTATTCCAGATGGAAATTGAAAAAAACCTGGTAATACTCCAAATGAGCCATATGAAGCAAGCACTATTCCTGAATTAGTGAATTTTTGGATGCGATGATTTACAGAATCAGATACATACACATTATTGTAACGATCCGTTGCAATTTGTCTTGGAACAAAAAATTGCCCTGGAAGACTTCCAAACCCAAGTGGCCCACCAATACCAAATAAACTTCCCCACTTCCCAACAATCTTCCCAGATATATCATATTTCAATATTCGATGATTAAAGGAATCAGATACAAAAACATTTCCATTCGTGTCTCTTTCAACATCATAAGGTCCTGCATATTGTGTATTTCCATTCCTTTCATTACCTATGGTTTTCTTCATTACCGCTGTTAGGCCTACCTCATTATATAAAAGCACACGATTATTTCCCGTATCCGTTATATAGATATTCCCTTTACCCTCCGGAAGAACTTGATTAGGATAAACAAACTGTGGAAAGTTACCTACTGTATATAAAAATTGATCTTTATTTGTAAATTTCATTATCCGATTGTTAAATGTATCTGCTACATATAGCGATCCAGATGTTGAGTCAAAATTTATTCCTCTTGGATGGTAGAATTGATATGGACCTAATCCTGCAATTCCTGTTCCGATTACTCGCTGAAACTCTCCTTTTTTATCAAACACTTGAATACGATTGTTATATGTGTCTGCAATATAGACCTCGTCTTGTTTATTTATCGCGATTCCTTGTGGTAAAGCCATTTTTCCATTCGCCTTTCCATAACTCCCTATTGTTTGAATAAACCGCCCATCTGGGCTATATTTTTGAATACGATGATTGTATTCATCCGTAATATAGTAATTGTTATCGCTATCTACTGCAATTTCCCTAGGAAACGAGAACTGCTCACTTCCTTTACCTTTCCTACCCCAACTTTTAATAAATTGAAACTCCTCATTAAATTTTTGAATACGATAATTCGCTGTATCCGCAACTAAAATATTACCTTCTTTATCAACAGCAATACCAAATGGCATATTAAACTGTCCCGGACCTTCACCTAAAGTTCCTATAGCATCAACAACTTCTCCATTCTTATCTATTTTCAAAATTCTATTATTCCCCATATCAACAACATACAAAAATCCTTTTGCATCCCTTGCCATCGCCACTGGTGTCCTTAATAACTTAAAAGTATCTAGCTCACTCCCCCATGATTTCACATATTTTACAGCAGAGGCACTTCCTAAAGAAGCAAATATCCCTAGACTCACAGTAACAATGAAAAAACAACATATAATTTTTTTGATAAAATTCATCTTTACTACCACCTAATCACAGTAGCTGCCCACGTATACCCAGTCCCTGCACTAACTACTACTGCAATATCTCCGGCCTGTAATTTTCCTTGTTCATTTGCAAAGTGTAAGCCAATACACGGATCAAGCGCTGACATATGCCCATAATGATCTAAATATACGACTTGTTCTTCCGCTAGCCCTAGCCCCTGTATCAATTCTATTAACATAGAACGTTTTGTATGCAATGGTAACAATACTTTAATATCTTTAGGAGTATATCCACTTTTTCTTAACGCCTCCCGAATCACCTTGTCGAAATTAGGAGTTGAAACCCGGTCTAAACGTTCTTTCATATTAATAGGATCTATTACATCAATATAATGTTGTCGATTCTCAACTGTATCATAGCTCGCAACCTGCTTCGATCCACCAGCTGGGATACGAACATCTTCATGAAATGAACCATCCGTTATAATCGCACTTTCTAATATTTCACCGTTTTTAGCGTCTTTTTTCACTAAAGCTGCACTTCCACCATCAGCGAAATTAAACATAAAACGCGAGCGTGGATTATCATAATCTACAATTTGAGATTCTTTACATCCACCTACTAATAATATATTTTCAATTGAGTTATCGGAGTAAAGCATGTCTTTTGCGACTTTGAGAGCGATTGGAAAGCAAGAACTAACATTCATAATTTCAAAAGCATAAGCATTTTTCAATCCAAGTTCATGCTGAATTTTTGGGGCACTAGACCATACGTGGTAATCTTTATGTGGACTGCCAAAATAAATGACTACATCAATAGATTGAGGATCTACTTGTAATAATATTGGCTTTGCAGCAGCAATAGCTAAATCTGATGCATGCATCGTTTCATCTGCGACATGTTTTTCATATAATCCAAACTTTTCTATAATAATGTGCTCAGGGATACCTGTTTTTTTAGATAGGTCTGCAGCCGTCTCTACGTCTTTGGGGAAGAAAACACCAGTCGCTTCAATCCCAATATTCATTAGACTACTCCTCCTTCTTTTGGCACCATCATAGTAGCTACACCTGTTAATACTAAATCTCCTTTTTGGTTATGACACTCCGTTAACAATTTCAAAACTCTCTTTTCTATCATAAATTCTTGTACTGTAGCCGTTGCTGTAATTGTATCTCCTATAAAAACTGGCGCTGTAAATTTAATAGTTTGCTCCATATAAACGGATCCTTTTCCAGGTAAATGAATACCAAGCAATTGCGATAATAGACTAGAAGTTAGTAAACCATGTGCTATTCTTTGATTAAATCTAGTTTGCTTCGCATACTCATGATCAATATGAATTGGATTAAAATCCCCACTTAAACCTGCAAATAATACAAAATCCGTTTCTGTTATTGTTTTACTACATGACGCCTGTTGACCCGTGCTATACATCGTCATCTCTTCACCTACTTTTCAATTGATTTGCTAACTGTGCTTTTTGAATTTTACCAGTTGCATTTTTAGGCAATTCTTTTAGAAAAACAATCTCTTTCGGTATTTTATATTTTGCTAGAAATAAACAACAATGCTCAATGACTTCTTTTTCAGTTAATACACTGCTACTCTTTTTCACAATAAAAGCGATTGGAATCTCTCCCCACTTTACATGTTGCCTACCAACGATCGCTACCTCATATACCCCAGAAAGCTTATTAATAACTTGCTCTACTTCAAGTGGATAAATATTTTCACCACCGGAAATTATCATTTCTTTTTTTCTACCTACAATGTATACAAAACCATCTTCATCAACTCTAGCTAAATCTCCCGTATATAACCAACCATCTTGAATCGCTTCTTTTGTTGCATCTGGCCGATTCCAATACTCTTTCATTACATTTGGTCCTCTTATAAGTAACTCTCCAACTTCACCAATCTCAACTTTATTTTTATTTTCATCAACAAGTACATACTCACAAAACAGAACAGGTTTCCCAATTGAGCCTACTTTACGTCTTGCATCTTCTTCCGAAAGCATAAATACGGTTGGTGATGTTTCAGTCATACCAAAACCTTGACCAAATAATAATCCTCTATCTATAAATTCTCTCATCAACTCTTCTGGACATGGGGCACCACCGTTATAAAACCAGCGAACTGATTGTAAATGTGTAGTTTCAAACTTTGAACAATTTATTAATGCTTGATGAATTGTAGGTACTCCCATCACTACAGTCACTTTATGTTTTTCTATCATGGAAAGAGCTGTAGTTGGCTCGAATTTTCTCGGAATAATGATTACACCGCCTGCAAATAAAGTTGGAAATGCGAATAAACCAATTCCACCAATATGAAATAAAGGTAATAATACAATAGAGCGGTCGTGCATAGTTAAGTCAATCGCAAATGTATTATTAAGCGCATTCCAAAACATATTTTCTTGTGTAAGTACAGCTCCTTTCGGTTTTCCTGTTGTACCTGATGTATAACATATAATAAAGGATGCGCTTTCATTTATCTCTTCAAAGTTATCAATTTTTCTATCTTCTATTTCTTTTAAACTTGTAATCGAAATAACTCTTTGTACATACGATACCTTCTGCATTGACAATGCCATATTTTGAAATGTTTCCTCTACAAATAAAACTGTAGTTCCACTATCTTTCAACTGAAATATAAGCTCATTTTCTGTTAACCGTATATTTAGTGGAACAGCAATACATTCTACCTTTGCTATAGCAAACAAAAGCACAATATATTCCAAGCTATTTTGCGATAAAATAGCTATCCTTTCTCCTTTTTTCACATTTAATTCGTAAATTAAATATGCGGCTACTTTACTTACATACTCATGTAACTGCTTATATGTCATTTCCTCCTCTTCTGTAATAATGGCAATGCGATCTGGATGTAAATAGGCCCGTTTTTCAATCCAATAAGCAATGCCTTGCATATTCTCCCCACCCCTTATCTCTTTCTCAATCCTTCAAATATTAATGACATCGCTGCTTCAAATACATCTTCTGGAACATCTTTCTCTTCCCAATAACCCCATCGCATTCCTAAAAATTGCCCAATTGACATAAGACAATACGCAATTGTTTCTTTATCAAGCCGTTTAAACTCTCCCGCTTCCATACCAGCCGATAAACTTTTTAAAAATCCATTTGCGAGCTTTGCATAATACCATCTATATAAACTATCATCAACAACTACCGCCTGTTGTACAATATTATATAGATTAGGACGATCTTTCACCCATCGAAAGAAGGCCTGAAAACCTCTCCTTTGTGCCTCTTCGTAATTTGATATTCCCTTCATTTCTTCTTTAATAATTAAGCGTAACTCACGGTTCAATCTGCGAATCAATTCATCAAATATATCTTTTTTAGATGGAAAGTAATTATAAAAAGTTCCGTGCGCCACCTTTGCTTCTTGTGTAATATTCACGATAGAAGCCTCGTAATATCCTTTACTACCAAACACCTCTTCTGCAGCACACAATAATTTCTCTCTCGTTTCTAACCCTTTTGTTGTTAAGTTTTTTACATCCATTATTGTTTTTTCTGACACCTGAATCACCTCTTAGATTTGATTATAAATATATTTCTGAATTTTACAATTATTATCGTTAGACAAAATCTGCAACTGTTTTTCTATAACCCAATAAAGATTGGCTTTTTTTGACTAGCTATTAATTAGTGAGAATTTTATAACGCATTCCTAATCAGAACATATAAATGCCTCGTCAGTTGACTTTTTTACACTTCCCGCCCTCTCATAACAACATATACATTTAAGCAATATTATGAAAGTAAATCCATATTTTACAAAACCGTAATATAGTAATATAATATATAATTGATTATCACTTATAAGCATCGGATATGAGTGAGAAAATATTGTTTTATATACTTAGGAGGAATCATAATGAATTTTAAACATGTACTTGCAACAGGCTTAATTACCACCACATTATTCGGCGCAACGAATGCTCATGCACAAACGGAACGTTTCATCGATGTACCAAAAGGGCATTGGTCTGAAGATTCGATTGACCATTTAACTGAGAAAAAGGTTATTAGTGGTTATGGTAACGGAAAATTTGGGTTTGGAGACAATGTAACTCGTGGACAAGTAGCTGCTATTATTTCAAGATACTTAAAACTAGAAAATACCGGATCTGCAAGTAAACATTTCTCTGATATTCATGGACATATGTTTGAAAACAGTATTAAAGCAGTTGCTCAAAAAGGACTTATGACAGGGGACAGTAGCACTGACAAATTTAGACCCGATGATACATTGACTCGATATGAAATGGCTGTTATCTTACAAAAAACGTTTCATCTACCTGTAAAAACAAATGACCTTTTCTATGATGTCCCAAATAATCATTGGGCAACAAACTCTGTTCGTTCATTGTATAGTAATGGCATTACAAAAGGAATTGGAGACTATAAATATGGCGGAGAAATGAATGTAACAAGAGAACAATTTGCAACGTTTATGTATAAAGCAATTAATGTAAGCCCTTATTTTGTTCCTGATTCTATTCCTGCAAAAGATGAGGATAAGTATAAAGAAATTGAGAATATACTGATTGATGCTGGATTTTTAAAAACCGATTATAACTATGTATTCACTAAAACTGGTCAAACATATGATGGCATTATGCATTTTAATTTTTCTCCCTATGATGACAGTGCATATAGAATGTCTATTCATAGTGATGATCCTGTATTAAACGAGCCGGTGAAAAAAATCCTAAATACACTACTACCAACTAAATCATATTATCTCTATATTCTAATTAAAAATCCTACTGCAAGCTCTCGAACAATAGAATTAGATGGTCGCAAAATTGAATTTAGAAGAGACTCTAGTACTAGTGTAAATGTTTATCTTGGAAAACGAAAATACTAAAAGAGTGACTATTTAACATGAATACAAGTAGCTAAATGGTTACTCATAAGAAATAAAAAGGCTGCCCACAAGTCGGTTTCACCGACTTGTGGAGCAGCTCCTTTAACCTTAATTAGAATTAAGTTCCACTTTCTCTAACCCTTCAGCCAATTGTTTCTTATCTAGCCCTTCCCCTATTACTACCAAGTTCGTTGGGAAACCGAAGTCTTGTTCCAGTAAAGTTGGTACCCCGAACGAATATTGGAATAAGTGCGGGTATTTGTCCCCATGAAATTTCACAAAACCTTTCACACGATAAATACTATCTGGTAAATTCGAAAGCCATTCGTATAATTTATCTTGATCAATCGATTTCGTAAATTGATATGTCATTGTTTGTATATGTAAATGCTGTTTTACATGTAGTGTTTCTTGTTTCCCATCATTCGTAAATTCAGCTTCTTCTATGTCTTCTAAAGATATATTACAATATTTTGTTTCAAACAATTTAGCATGATTATTTATTGCTTTCACTTCTTCAATTACTTTGTTCTTATCCGCAAATGTTAGTAAATCTGATTTATTAATTAAAATGTGGCTACCAAACTTCAATTGCTCATGTAATAATTGCTGAACGTTTGCACTTAATACACTTCGATTTAACCACCTTACTGCATCTAAAACGACTACTATTGATTTCACTTCTAAGAAAGGTGCTAAAATTGGTGATACACATGCATCTAACACTTCAATTGGGTGCGCAACACCTGTCGTTTCTATATAAATGACATCTGGTCTTTCTTGCTGATATAACGAATGTAATTGTATTTCAAGCTCTTCTTTTAGCGTACAACAAATACATCCTTTCAGAAGTTCCCTTAAAACATTCTCTTTTCCAATAATATCGGTATCTACCGAGTATTCACCAATTTCATTCATCAATACTGCAACTTTTCTATTCTTCTTTTTTTCTGCTAACAATAAATTTTGTAATAATGTTGATTTTCCACTACCTAAAAAGCCACCTAATATATGAATTTCTACTTTATTCATTTGATCGACCATCCATTTCTTTATTTCAAGCGTATTCAAAGCGTAATAATTACGATTTATATTTATTATTTTATTAAAAGAGTCGTGATTTGTAAATATATGTTCACTGTTCGTTTACTTCATAAGCAACTTTAATCCCAGACTCAATCGCTCCTTGCATCCACCCATGTGTTAATGTCGTATGCTCTCCTGCAAAGTGTACTTTTCCAGACGGTGGTTTAATATACGGAAATAACTCGAGCTCTTGACCTGGTTCAAAAGCTGTAAATGCACCACAAGAATACGGATTTTGACTCCAGCTAAAAGATGTTCCCGTAACAAACTCACTATAGACGATGTCACCGTATATTTCTGCTAAATTTTTTAATGCGTAACGAATGCGTTCTCTATCCGGTAAACTATCCCATGTTAACGCCTCATCTGCCCACGTATAACTCGCTAAAACGATAGCTGCCCCTGGTGTATGAATGCCATAACTCGGATAATATGTAAACCGTATAGGTAAATCTGTAATAGATTTACCTCCACACTGTCCCGCTTTCTCCCAAAATCTACTTTTAAACTCTATCGCAATTTTCGTTGCAGCAATATAATTTAATTCACGAATTGCTCGTCTTTTATAATAAGAGAATAGATTGTAAGGCTGAATTTCAACAAAACGTAAAGCTGAAAATGGGATCGTAACAATTGCAACATCACCTGTAACCATAAATCTCTCAATAGTTTGTTCATGGTTTACTTGCATCATCACTTTGCTATTTTCTTGTATAATTTTTTCAACCTTATACCGCATAAATATATTCTCATTTAACTGCGATAAAAATGCTTTTGGTAATGCATCCATCCCGCCCGTTATCTCATAATATTTCGTCGTTGAAGTAAAGAAGACCATTTCTCGTAATACTTCAATTAAAGACATTCCCATATACGCTTCCATATCAAGAAGTACACCAATCATATCTATTGCACCGTCTGAATAATATTCAGTTAAAAATGTGCCGAGCGAATATGCTTTATACTTTTTCTCAACAATACTCCAATTCTTATTAGGATCTTTCTTAATATAATTTAGAATCGGTTCTAATACCTCTAACATTAACTCTTCTGCCGTTTTACCTTTTTCGCTCTCTAAAATAGGATATCCAAGTATACTTGGATTTTTTTCGAATATGCTTAATCTCGTTTTAATATTATTCGTATAAATAATATCTGAAGCGGTTTTATTTATAAAAAGATTTAACAGTAATTTGAATTTACGAATGTAAGCTAAAGTTAACTTGTGTGTATCAGGAATTCGCATTGGTCCTGCATTAAAATATAAACCTCTGCTAAACGGTTCACGGATCGTATATATTCTTCCGCCTATTCGATTATTCGCTTCTAAAATTGTTACTTTATGCCCTGCTTCTTTCAATAACGATGCTGCAACTAATCCTGAAATTCCTGCACCAACAATAATAATCTGCTTTGGATTCTTCGTTTTAACGAGCCCCACATTAATAATATGAAGCATTCTTTCCATCGTTAATGGCTGCATCATGGCCTTTTCCCCTTCAATAAAGGATTTTATTGCATTATATTCGGTTAACTTACTTCCTATGTTTTATGCAAGAAATTGCACGGATACATTTTCAAATACTTGAATATCTTTTATAAAATGTAATAAACTAGATATGAATCTATAGAAGTAAGACGTATTATCTTACATAATAAAATCAATGAAATTGCGAGGAATTTTGAAATGAAAAAAGGTATTAACCGTGTTGTATTAGTAGGAACAGGAGCAGTTGGATGTAGTTATGCTTACTGCATGATTAACCAAGCTGTAGCTGAAGAATTTGTTTTAGTTGATGTAAACGAGGCAAAAGCTGAAGGAGAAGCAATGGATTTAAGTCATGCAGTTCCATTTGCTCCAGCTCCAACTAGAGTATGGAAAGGCAGCTACGAAGATTGTAAAGATGCTGATCTTGTAGTCATTACGGCTGGATTACCACAAAAACCAGGCGAAACACGTTTAGATTTAGTTGAGAAAAACGCGAAAATCTTCAAACAAATCGTTCGTAGCATTATGGATAGCGGATTTGATGGTATTTTCTTAATCGCAACTAACCCTGTCGATATTTTAACTTACGTAACTTGGAAAGAATCTGGTTTACCGAAAGAACGCGTAATTGGTTCTGGTACAACACTTGATTCTGCTCGTTTCCGCTATATGTTAGGTGAGTACTTCAATATTGGTCCACACAACATTCATGCTTATATAATCGGTGAACATGGTGATACGGAACTTCCTGTTTGGAGTCACGTATCAGTTGGTATTCAAAAACTACAAACACTTCTTGATAAAGACAACACATACACACAAGAAGATTTAGACAAAATCTTCATAAACGTTCGTGATGCAGCTTACCATATTATCGAGCGAAAAGGCGCAACTTACTATGGTATTGGTATGTCACTTCTACGTGTTACTAAAGCGATTTTAAACGACGAAAATAGTGTATTAACTGTTTCAGCATATTTGGAAGGTCAATACGGTCAAAAAGATGTGTATATCGGTGTACCTGCTGTATTAAATCGCGGCGGTGTTCGTGAAATTTTAGAAGTAGAATTAAGCGAAGAAGAAGAATTAAAATTCGATCACTCTGTTCAAGTGCTGAAAGAAACAATGGCTCCAGTTCTTTAATATGCATAATAAAAAGCAATCCAATTTATTTTGGATTGCTTTTTGTTTATTTTCTATTTTTTAATCGATTCCTCATTATTTACATCAAGTACATCTAAGAAAAAGATGAAGATTGGTATCCCGATAATAAGCCCCCAGATTCCGAGGAAATGTTCTGAAAAGATGAGAATCATAAATGTATAAAAGATTGGTAAATTCGTTTTCGCAGACATAAACTTCGGGTTTAAAAAATAACTTTCAAGAGCATGGATTACTGTAATGAACACAAGTATGTATACAACGTACATAACTCCGCCTACGTTATATGCAATAATACAAAGTGGAAACAAGGAAATGATTACCCCGACAACAGGGATTAATCCAAGTAAGAAAATCATGACAGCTAATACGAGAAGCTGCGGAAATCCTAAAACAATTAATGCAATGACAGTAAGAATACAATTTACAACTGCAATTAAAAACTGCGCTTCAATTACTTTACCGAACGATCTTGCAAACCTTTCACCAAAATATGCAATTTCCTCATAAAAAACCTTCAGACTACTATCTTTCAATTTCGAAGTAAATGATATTATGCGTTCTTTTTCTAACAAGAAAAATAAACTTAAAATAAGTGAGAGTAATATTTGCAAACTGACTTTTCCTATATTTGCAATCGATTGATATATGACATCTACACCTTGTTCTATATATTTTGATACTTCCATTCCGTTAATTGTCGAAAGTGCATATTTAATGATTTCATTATCAGGTGGGTTTTGAAAAAACAATTTAAATTGATAAATCAATTGTGAAATTTGTATCGTTAACACAGGTAAATATTTATACAATGTCGTACCAATAAAGGAAACTAATATGATATACAAACAGGCGATAACAATTTTCCGGTTCACTTTCAATTTCTTTGAAATAAAACGTTGAAATCGATCCATTAAAAATGTCAGTATAAACGTAATTAATATTAAATTGATCATACTTTTTAATCCATATAATACAAGCGCCACTATTATTAAAACGAGAAACCGTTGAAACCCTCTACTTCGAAAGAAATTTTTCACTTCATTCATTAAGATTTAACCTCCCCCTTCAGTGGATGGAAATTGAATATATTACATTTTATGAACTTCTATAGACAATCTTTCTTACTAATTAGAAAGAATCCTTTTTTTCTTTTTATATTGTTAGATTCTATTTACATTAGCCACCTACTTACTTCAATGGAGCTCTTTTTTTCGTTTACCCTTTTACAATTTAGGTGATTTTCTATTTTTAGACTGCTGTTCATACGCATAACCAATATTGAATAGTTCCTTCTCACTGAATTACTTCCCGACAAACACTGCACCTACTGGCTCTCCATTGTTATCATATCCTGCTGGCACCGCTAATTCTGGATAGCCAGCTACAGCTGATAGAAGAACTTCATCGTTGTTAATCATAACTAAAGCATCCAAACCTTTTTCTACTAAATATCTATCTAGCTCTTTTCTTGCATTTTCTTGACTCGTTTGCACTACTTTTTCAAACTCATCTTTCGTTATAACAGATTTTTCAGACGCCTCAATTAATGTTTGTCCATATTTTATTCGTCTATTACTATCCTTTTTATTAAACGCTATAATCTCTTCTAACGATTTTACCGGTACATTTTTTTGCTGTGAAAAATAATCGTTAACATTATGTTTGAATTCATATTCTAATGTTTGCAGATTATCTACACCCTCGCTGTTTAACTGAATATCATCAGTCAATATCGCACCTGCATCTTGAAGGTCTTTTCTAATCTTTTCTGCTACTTTCTTTCTATTCTCATCTGTCGATCTATTGAAAAAAGAACCCCTATTTTTTTCCCTTTCAATCCATCTATTGATAAATCCTTCGTATAATCAATTCTTTCTTTTTCTTTCATTTTTTCTGTCATAGTATCTTTTTCATCATTACTTACCATTGCGTTAAATAACGTTGCCGCATCCTTTACCGTTCTTGCCATCGGCCCTGCTGTATCAAGCGTTTCAGCTAACGGAATAATGCCTGATCTACCCACCATACCTAGTGATGGACGTAATCCAACTACTGATTGCTGCGTCGCTGGCGCTACAATTGATCCAGTCGTTTCTGTCCCGATTGCAAGCGGCGCAAAATCTGCCGCAACTACTGTAGCAGATCCAGAGCTTGATCCTGATGTATCAAACGTAATCGGACCGTACGGATTCAAATTTTGTCCTTTTTTCCCGCTATATCCGCTAGGCATTGTAAAGGATAAATAATTTGCCCATTCAGACATATTCGCTTTTCCTAAAACAAAAGCAACTTCTTCACAATCGTCGCATCCTCATCTGCAATCCAATCTTTTAATACATACGTTCCTGCACTAGTCGGCATCACTGTTTCCGTCTGTACATTATCTTTTACAACGACAGGAATACCATATAAATTCGACTTTTTGTTTCTACCTCGCTCTTGATCTAACTTTCTTGCTTCTTCCATCGCATTAGGGTTTATCTCTGTAACAGAATTTAATGTTATTCCATTTTGATCATGTTCTTGTATTCTAAAGAGATAAATACTCGTTAATTCTTCATATGACTACTTTCCATCATCAATCATTTTTTGAAGCTCATCTACAGTCGCATTTACGACTTCTTTTTCTTTTATCTTTACATTTTCTATATTGATTCCTTTAAGCTGATTATGTATCGGTTTCAACACTCTTTCTTTATCATATACAATACGCTCAGGTTCCTTTGGAAAAAAATTTTTATACACGTAATATCCGCCGGCACACGCTAATAAGACAATGCCTCCAGCGATAGACAGCGTTACCTTTACCCATTTCTTCATGTTGCTTCCTCCACTCTATAAGATGCTTAGCTATACGAAAAAGAGAGTTACCTTTTACTTAACTCTCTCCAATCAAAATGCTAAATGAAAAAATGAAAGATTTCAATCTAATTACTTCTTTTTTGCATTTGCTTCGCTAACATTTCTTTCACTTGATTATACGTTAACCCTGAATTTTTATTTAAACGCTTTACTTCCTCAACATCAGTACCTACCACTGTATATTTTTTCTCATCATTCATTTTTCTAATTCCCTTCTCACCGGATTATTTCTTATATTTCTTCCCTAAATGCCCATAAATTAACACCACTACAAAAAAGGAAGCTGTTTTTAAGCACAACTTCCTTCTCGTTACATATTGTATTTCTTAATAAAATCTCACTACATCTTCAGTAGGCAAGAACGTTCTTTCTCCTGGTTGTTCGTTTGGTTCACCAAATGGCATTTGTCCTACTAAGCTCCACTCTGCCGGAATGTTCCAAGTTTCTTTCACTTCAGCATCTACGATTGGGTTGTAATGTTGTAATGACGCCCCAATTCCTTCAGCAGATAATAGCATCCACACAGTATGTTGTAACATCGCATTTCCTTGATGAGACCAGAATGGGAACTGATCTTTATATAATGGTGCATTTTCTTGCATTTTTTCTACAGTAGCTTGATCTTCAAAGAATAACACAGTCCCAACACCTGCATGGAAACCTTTTAATCTCTCTACAGTCGCTTCAAAGTTTTCTGCTGGTACGCGGGCTCTTAGTGTTTCTTTAACAATATCCCAAAACTTTTCATGCTCTCCATCCATTAATACAACCATACGACCACTTTGCATATTGAAAGATGTTGGTGCGTGTAAAGCTGTTTTTAATACTTCTTCAATTCTTTCTTTCGTAATTGCATCATTTTTTGTTACTTTACGAATGGAACGACGGTTCACGATTGCTTCTTTTAAGTTTGTTGTAGTTGCTGACATAATAATTCCTCCAAATATTTGTTTTATTATTTATTTTGTTATTTCATAACAAGCGAATTAGCAATATCCATCTGTACTACATTGCATGCCTTCAAATGAATTTGTTTTATCCTTTTCAATTTCTTTATCAATAACTCTTTGTAACGTTTCTTTACTAGCAAGACCTTGAATGACTTCATCCCCAATCATGACAGTTGGAACAGCCATAATATTCGCTTCATCATATGCATGCTGTATTGCTTCTTGATGCTTTTCTTTATATTTGCGAGTTACTAAAGCATCTTTAAATTCAGCTTCAGGAAGTCCTACTTCTACTGCTAATTTTGTTAACACATCAATATCTTCAATGTTTTGCTCTTCTTGGAAAAATGCTGTGAATACGCGGTGATGATATTCATTTCCTAGTCCACGTTCTTTCGCAAATTGACACCCTTCAAAAGCTAAATGTGTATATGGATGCGGAGAAACACGTGGCAAACGCATATCGATTCCTAATTTCTTCGCAGTTGGAAGAATGAAAGCATCCCATGAACCTAATTTTTCTGGCTCATTCCATGGATCTATTTTTGAATAGGGACTTGGGCGCAACTCAAATGGCATCCATTCAATTTCTACATCTTTCTCTTTCGCTACTTCATCTAATGGACCTTTTGCTAAAAAACAAAATGGACATATAAAATCTGAGTATACTTTCATTTTTACAGTCATAATTTTTACACCTTACCTTATAGTTGTAACCATATAGGTTACATTGATATTAAAAAAAATATAAATATTATTTAAGCATTCATTTTTTCTTGCAAAGTTTCAAACAGCTGCCCCATCGTAATATTTCTCAAAACTTCTTCCATGGCGGATTGCGCTTGTATTAATATAACTTCTAATACAGCTTGAATATTTGCTCCAATTGGACAATCTGGATTTGGTTGCTCATGAATATGAAATAATTTATCCTCTTCCACTACATTTACTGCATGATACACATCTAACAACGTGATTTCATGTAAATCCTTTAATAACCCTGCGCCACCTGGACCTCGGTTTACGTAAACAAAACCAGCTTGCTTCAAGTACGACATAATTTTACGAATGACTACTGGATTCGTATTTACACTTTCAGCTATATAGTCTGAAGTACAAACTGAAGATGGATTGTTTTTCAAAATAGATAAAATATGAACAGCTATAGAAAAGCGGCTACTAATTTTCATCATGATCACCACCTTGATGTAATCATTATAGTTACAACAAAAAGATAAGTCAATCCTTTTCATAGATTTTTTATAAACAAATTAAAAAGTGTCCCATTATGATATATGAGACACCTCTTTTTATTCTGCAAATAGCGCTTGAAATTCTTCAATAAATAGCTGCACAGCGATTGAAGAATCCTTTAATGAAGGAACAGCTAAAGCAATTTCTCTCCATACTTGTGGTTCCAATTCTCTTGTTTGCACATTTTTGGGTAAATTCGTTAAAGATAATTCAGCTAATATTGCAATGCCTAATCCTTCTTGAATCATATTTAAAGCTGTAGTAACTGTCGAAATTATATACTCAGCTCGAAGTGGTACGTTGGCTTGTTTAAACATATCGATAATGGGTGGTTCATATCCGCCCTTACATAATATGATCGGTTCATTCTCTAAATCATTAATTGCAATAGAGTCCTTCTTACAAAGAGGATGATCCTCTCTTAAGATAACAACCATTTTCCCCTTCGTTAATGGGACAATCTCCATATCTTTATTAGGCAAAATAACAATTCCTATATCAACAACCCTCGATACTAACCAATCTTCAACTTCTTTAATTGTTCCTTCACAAAGAACGACTTCTAAGTTCGGATACTTCTCCTTAAAAAGGTTTATCATTTTGGGTAAAAAATGTGCAGAAGCACTCGGAAAACTCCCAATTCGAATCGTCCCAACTTCGTGCCCCTTCTCCATCGCAACTTCTTGTTCAATCTTCTCAACACCGTTCAAAATTTCTCTAATATGTACAAGAATTCTATTTCCAACATCGGTAACGATTAGCCCTTTTCGTTTATCCCGTATAAGAATCGTAACTCCTAATTCTAACTCAATACTTGAAATCGCATGGCTAACCGCGGGCTGCGTCATATTTAACACTCTGGCAGCCTTCGTAAAACTGCCTAACTCAACAGTTTTTATTAACACTTGAAGTTGTGTAATGGTCATAACTAATCACTTATACTCCTCATAAAAAAGATTCATTTTATTTATCACAGCCGATATCATATCATAATGAAATGAATAACATCAAGGAGGTCTTACAGTGACACAGCTTTCTCGAACTAAGACGGCCATAATCCTTACCTTCCTCGTTTTTATGTGGGGAATCAATTGGCCTTTATCTAAGTTTGCCCTGCATTATACACCACCCGTTTTATTTGCAGGCATTCGAACTTTAATTGGAGGATTCATTTTACTCCTTTTCGCTCTACCAAAATATAAAGAATTACATTTAAAAGAAACTTGGCATTTATACGTTATTTCTTCTTTACTTAACATCATTATATTTTACGGGTTACAAACTGTTGGTCTTCAATATATGCCTGCTGGTCTATTTTCCGCCATCGTATTTCTACAACCTGTTTTACTTGGTATTTTCTCGTGGATATGGCTTGAAGAATCAATGTACGGTTTAAAAATTTTCGGGCTTGTACTCGGATTTATTGGTGTAGGAGTTATTAGCTCTAGTAGTTTAACTGGTCATATTTCTGTCATTGGAATCCTTCTTGCATTAGGATGTGCTATTGGCTGGGCACTTGGAACAGTATTTATTAAGAAAACTGGTCACCGTGTGAATGCCATTTGGATGGTAACACTTCAGCTTCTTATCGGCGGTCTTTGTTTAGTCGGATTTGGCTCAGAATTTGAAAGTTGGTCTAGTATCGCTTGGAGTATGCCATTTGTTAGTGTACTACTATTTATTTCATTCTTTGTTATTGCAATGGGGTGGCTTGCATACTTCACACTCGTTGGAGCTGGTGAAGCAAGTAAAGTTGGGGCTTATACATTTCTCATTCCTCTAATCGCTATAATTGTAAGTTCAATTTTCTTACATGAGGCCATTACTATTAGCCTATTCATCGGACTATTATTTATTGTAGTGAGTATTTGTTTTGTAAATATAAAGCCGAAAACACTTGCTGTAGGGCAGCGGGTTGAAGTGAAATAAATAAACATAAGAAAGAGCCTACTGTTTTGTAGGCTCTTTCTTATCATTTCATGAGTAAAGTCACTTAGAATTTTA
Source organism: Bacillus sp. MN7755 (assembly GCF_054771475.1). Taxonomy (NCBI): domain Bacteria; kingdom Bacillati; phylum Bacillota; class Bacilli; order Caryophanales; family Bacillaceae; genus Bacillus; species Bacillus sp. MN7755. The sequence continues at coordinate 24,090 of NZ_BTRL01000027.1, read as the reverse complement.
ACAAATGAAATTTCTTTATTGTATGATGATAATTAAGTAGTAAAAATATTATCTCTAGTACAGATGGGTGGATTTACAATTCCAATTATAAGGGGGAGTTATATGGTTTTACACTATAAAGAATTTGGAGATACACGTTCTCCACTTATGGTTTTTATTCATGGGGGCGGAGTCAGTGGATGGATGTGGGACAAACAAATTAAACATTTTACTAACTTTCACTGCCTTGTTCCTGATTTACCTGATCAAGGAAAAAACAGAAATAAAGATCATTTCTCAATACATTTTAGTGCTAAAAAAATCATTGAACTAATTGAAGAAATAGGACAAGGTAAAACTATTATAGCAATTGGGTTTTCATTAGGTGCTCAAGTGTTAATTGCGATGCTTAGCATGAAACCTGACTTAATCCAATATGCTATGATAAACAGTGCCTTAGTCAAATCCATTCCTTTTGCTAGCACATTTATAAAATCTATTGGGCTAACCTACCCTCTTATAAAGAGTAGGACGTTTTCGAAAATACAAGCCAAATCAATGTACATAGATAAAGAATACTTTGACCACTATTATCATGACAGTTGTCAAATAAGTAAAAATACCTTCATAAGGATGCTAGAAGAAAACATGTCGTTTACAATACCAAAAAACTTTGAGAATGCTAATAGTAATATATTAGTAACTGTTGGAGAAAACGAAAAAAGAATCATGAAAGACTCGTTGACTGAAATCCTTGAAAGTAATCCCAATTGCACAGGTGTTATTATTTCTAAAATCGGTCATGGAATTTCTTTAGCGGACCCTAAGTTATTTAATACTTTAATTGAAAACTGGCTAGAACATGATTCCTTACCGGAAGACGTAATGACCATCAATTGATTTCCACGTATCAATAAATTTTGTTATATAGTGACTACAACAATGTTGCTATCCTCATTTTACTAATCCCTAAAACTAATAAAAAAGGTCTCATTACTTTCAATGAGACCTTTCAAGGTTACTTATTTTTTACGACGTACTACAAAAACACACGTACCTACCGACGATACAATCGCCAAAATAGATAAAACAATTGTTATTACTTGTACATTACTAGTACCTTCATTCTTTTCTACACTAGACACTTCACCATGTTCTCCTGTTAATGACGTACCTTTTGCAATTGTAGTAAGTGAATGCGGTTTTTCAGCTTTTTCATCGCCTGTCCATTCAACAATTTCTCCGTCTTTATATTGTTGATATGCATCCCAAGCTATTTTTTGTTCTTTATCCGGATTTTTAGCGACGAAAGTAAATCGCTGGAACTGACCAGGTGAAATTCCTTCTCCTGTTGCTTCCCATACTACAGTTTTCACTTTTCCAGCATTATCTTTTTGCTCTTCCACTTTCCATCCTGGCACTGGTTCATACTGTTGGAATTCCACACCAGACGGTATTTTCAGTGTAACTTTTGTTGTTGCTATATTCTTTTCAACTGGTACTTTTATCGTGTAAGTCTCCCAAGAGCCAATGTCAGAAGTTGCTGGCTTCACAGTTACGTGCGCACTAACAGGTAACGAAAAAATTCCCATTGCAATTATTGTTGCGATCATTATTGTTCCTAATTTTTTTATACGTTTCATTTTCTATTTACTCCCTTTTATCTATAATGCCTCTTTACCCCGCTATTCGCCGGGCAGTATGACCCCTATTTCAAAATTCAGCGAAGGCAAAGAAGTTAGGCGGGGATCAACTGCCCGTAAAAGCACAATTGGGGCGGGCTAATAATCAGTGGGGGATACCCCCACTGATTAAAGTTTCACTTTATCTGCCACCTACAATAAATTTATAATCCGTATCAAAGCTATCAAGCGATTTTGTTAATCCGTGTACTTGTATATTCCAGTTACCTGTCATGTTAATATACATACCTTCTGCTTCATATTCTCCCGGTGAAACTGCCGAAACTTTAAATGATCCTTTTCCCATATTCATATCTAACGATTGAGTCGTTAGTGTAATTTGCTCCATATCAGTAACAGGTTGGCCATTCTCATCCTTCACAGTAACATGAAATGTATTCTGTCCTACCTTATTAGGACTCACATTTAGCGTAATTTCATATCCATTATCTACTTGTTTACTCTCTGTAAAAGGTCCAGTAGGAGGCATCGGTGGTGTTTGTACGTTTGTCATAAAAGCTACGATTACGAAAATGATAATTCCAATGATAAACTCTACTTTCAACGTAGCGCCTAATCCTTGCTCCGCTCTCATTTTCCCTTTCACATAATGAACAATTCCCAATACCCCCATGAAAATGAATAAAAGTATCTTTACTAATAAAGCTAATCCATACTTTGTATCAAATAACGAGTGGATTGTTGGAATAAAAAATGTACTGTTAAAAAGACCTGTTATTAAAATCACGATGACAGCACCTGTTGCCCACGGTGAAAAACGCTTAATCATATCCCAATACATATTCCACTTGTTATCCTCTTTACGTAAAAGAAGAATAATAGATGATAAACCACCAATCCATAATGAAGCTGCGAATAAATGTAGAAAATCCATAACGACAGCAATATCTTTAAACTTTAAACCATATGCGTGACTATTAAAGGCTTTCATAACAAGTATCCCGATAAACAATAGCAATGGAATGCTCCATACTTTAAACGACGAAAGCTTCTCACGCTTCATCGCAACATACGAAGCAATTATAAGCACACTTATAAGAGCCATTTGAGTAATCCATACATAACCAAAAACAGAAAGCTGTAACGTTTCTTTTAATAATAAAGGATTGAATGCTTCTAGCCATGAAACATCAGCATTTATTTTCGCTTGCAGTGGTAGATTGAATAATAAACTAATGAATATACCAATTAATGAAATCCATATTATTTTTTTACTTCTTAATTGAACTTCTATTACGTTCCCTTTATACATAATAAGATTAAAGAATAGAACTCCTATAAATAGTGAGAAACTTGTATATAAAATTCCACGTTCCATAATCATATCAATTTGCGGGACATACCCCATCTCTTCTACTTGTACATCGTCTGCTCCCGCTTCAGCTAATCCAATACGGAATGGAATAACTCCTTGAATTGGATGTCCATCAGCTGAAATCACTTTCCACTGAATAGAGTAGAGACCTTTTTTGAGATTCTCTTTTAATCCGGCTTCTAATAGCTTTTTATTTTTTTTATCAATATGAGCATCTTTTAAATCGACCCTTTTACCTGATGTATCTCTCACGTACAATATATTAAAACTTGAAACTTGTATGTCCTCATCGAATTCGATTTTCACAATAGATGATGCTTTCTTCAATGTTTCATTTTCAGCAGGGTTTGATTTCACAACGTACGCATGAGCAGATGCACTTTTCGGTATTAATATGATAAGCACACACGCAAGTAATAGCCATGCCCCTAACCTTCTCATTACTTTCACAATCATTTCACTTCTTTCTTCCTCATTGCTATACTTTTATTACATCTACTTCCAAATTAAATCCATCGGCGAAATATTAACTTGATTAAATATAAACTTCTATACAGTATAACTCTTTATTTCTCTCTCACCTCTAAACTTCTAATACAATAGTAACTACCTTCATAGATACTACTTACATTTTTAAAGTCGATTGTTATTATATCATAAAATATATTTACGTAAGTTCCTGAAGAAGAAAAGTTATCGTGAATCATTTGGGAAGAAAGTGTGAAATACATAAATAAAAAGGTATTACGTTATTACGTAACACCTTTTTAAAAATATCTTTCTTCTATTTCTCTTCCGGATAATCACAATACTCTATGATTGTTCCCTCTGTATCCGCTGGGTTAAGATAGATTAATCTTCTGCCGTGTTTATTAATTCGAAGTGTATGCTCTAACGTTCGAATTCCTTGTTCTTTTAATTCTTCTAAAGCTATATCTAAATCATCTACACGATACGCAACGTGATGTACACCTTTACCTTTTTGTTTTATAAATCGGGCAATTGGTGAAGTAGTGTTATTTGTCGGTGCAAGTAATTCAATTCTATCTCCATCCACTTCAAGAATGGCTACCTCACTTTCCACACCCGGTGCTTCACTTACGTAACGATCTATTAATGTCCCTAACAATACCTTTTCATAAAAACGTATCGTACTATCTATATCTCGAACTGCGATTCCTATATGATCAATTGTTTTTTTCATTTTATTTCCCCTACTACTTTATTTTCTTTCATTATTAATAGTAACAAAAAAAGCTATAGAAACAAGTTCTATAACTTTTTTATTTAACCTATTTTCTTATTCGTATTTGCTGCTGGTTGAATTTGATTTTTTGGTTTTAAAACGCTAATGCCATATCCGATAAATCCACCGATAATCGCTGGGAAGATCCAGCCTAATCCTACTTCCTGCATCGGAAGGAATTTAGTAAACACTTGGCTTACTACTTCAATGTTAACTCCAGCTGCACTTAATCCATCAAATAAGCTGATAATAAATGTTACGATTAAGCTCACTTGATAAACTTCAGCTCTTCCTTTGAATAATGAATGGAAGAATGTTAAGAAAATCAATACGATTGCTAGTGGATAAATTGCTGTTAATACTGGAACAGAAACTGCGATTAATTGTGTTAATCCTACGTTTGCAACAATTGCACTAAATACACATAGCGTGACTGCAATTGCTTTGTAAGGAACATTTGGGAATAACTTATGGAAGAATGAAGAACATGCTGATACAAGTCCTACACTAGTTGTTAAACAAGCTACTGTAATCATTAATCCTAATAATACTCCACCATATGATCCAAAATAGTAGTTAGAAACTTTCGCTAATACTTCTCCGCCGTTCTCTAAATGTCCAAGCTTTGCAACACTCGAAGCACCCATATAAGAAAGAGCTGTATAGATAATTGCTAAAATAGATGCTGCAATGATTGTCGCTTTTGCACAAACGACCATAATTTGCGTTTTCGTTTTCGCACCTTTTTCTTTAATTGCATTAATGATGATGATTCCAAATACGAATGATGCAAGCGTGTCCATCGTTAAGTATCCTTCTTGGAATCCTTTAAAGAATGCGTGTGATGTATAAGCTTCAACTGGTGCTTGCATTTCTCCAATCGGGTGAATAAAAGCAACGATTACTAAAATACCGATGAATGTTAATTTAATTGGCGTTAAGATTTTTCCAACAATATCGACAATTTTCGCGGGATTTAGCGAAAAAAAACAAGTGATGCTAAAGAATACAATTGTGAAAAGAATTAAAGGTGTAGAACCTAATCCCTCTGGCATAAACGGCTTAAGACCAATTTCATAAGATACATTTCCTGTTCTTGGTATTGCAAATAACGGACCGATTGCTAAGTATAAAACTGTTGTAAACACAATCCCGAACACTGGGTGAGCACGACTTGCTAATGACTGTAAATCATCTTTACCTGAAAAACCAAATGCTAGTACACCTAGTAACGGTAATCCAACACCAGTTACTAAAAATCCAGCGTTAGCAATCCACACATTCTCTCCTGCCGATTGACCAAGCATTGCCGGGAATATTAAATTTCCTGCTCCAAAAAATAGTGCAAATAACATTAATCCAATAACTACTATGAACGAAAACGGTACTTTATTCGCCATAATATAACCCCCATTCAAATTTCCTTATCTCATTTTCCATTTTTAACTAATTGAATTTTCTGAATATTTAATTCAATTATCAACTATTCTTGAACTCATTATAGTTTGATGTATAATATTTTGCAATACTATTTTCAAACTTTTCATTTATTTTATAAATATACATTTTTTAACATAGAAATAGACTAAAAAACCAACATGGTCATCCATGTTGGTTTTTACATTTACTATTAATTAAAATTTCGCCGCTACTTTCTTAACGTTCTCTAAACCTTCTTCAACAATTTGTTGTGAGCGATCTGGATATTGATTGTGTCCTTCAATTACAACTGTCTCTGGATTTGTAATTCCCCAGAATCCAAGTACAGTTGTTACGTAATTCACTGCCATTTCCATAGGAGCCATTTGTTCTGAAGAGTAATCTGAACCACGTGCACCTAATACAACTACTTTTTTACCACCAGCTAAACCTTCTGGACCATTAGCTGTATATTTAAACGTTTTTCCAGCTTGAGATAAGTATGAAATATATGTGATTAATGGTGCTGGTACTGTAAAGTTCCATAGTGGGAACGCAAATACAACTTTATCAGCTTCTAAAAACTGATTTAAATATTGATCTACTGTAGCAACAGCCTTCTCTTCTTCAGCTGTTAACTCCATACCTTGACTACGTTTGTATCCACCTGAAATAGCGACATTTCCGTAATAAGGAAGATCTAATGCAAATAAATCTAACTCTGTAATTTCTGTATTCGGATTAGCTTCTTTATAAGTACTTACAAATGTTTCATACATTTTTGAACTAATTGCTTGCTCCGCTGGACGATCGTTTGCTTTTACAAATAATACTTTTGACATTGTTTTATTCCCCTCTACTTTTGTATTTTCTTCTTTTTTACCAAATAACGAGCTAAATAATCCCATTTTCTTCACCTAAACTTTCTTATCATATTCATTATTCATCATCATAAAAATTCTTATTCTAATAAAAAGTTCCAATTCATACCTTAAGTAAAGTTAATTAAAACTTTTTGTTATTTAATTACCTTATGTAAGTGATTGTAATATATCCACTTACTTTAGTCAAGTAACTTTAAATATAAAATAATATCTCGGATTAAAAACATTAACCGAAACTCAATTGAACACCAAATACCTCTATATTACTTGTATAATAAACTTAGAAAGGAAAATTCATATTTAGAAAGGTTTTACTCATGAGCACTATAGAAAAGATTCAAACTTTTATTATTCTTTTTGCTGTTACATGCGGCATCATACTCGGGCAATTTAATTTCATACATATGTATTCAGAGCAATTTATTGTCCCCTTCTTATTTTTCATGCTATATGGATTATTCCTCAGCATCCCATTGAAAGAAATAAAAAATGGATTTCGCAACTTAAAATTTGCTGGAACAAGTCTTACTATTAACTTTTTATGGACACCTTTACTCGCTTGGGGATTAGGAGCACTATTTCTTTCGGATCACCCAGCGCTTTGGATTGGATTTATCATGTTAATGGTTACTCCATGTACAGATTGGTACTTAATCTTTACTGAAATAGCGAAAGGAAATGTAGCACTTTCTACTGCGATTTTACCGGTAAATTTAATTTTGCAAGTACTACTCCTTCCAATTTATTTATTTTTATTCGCTGGTGTCATGAAGACTGTAGCGGTTTCTGTTTTAGTAGAAAGTATTATTATCGTAATCGTCTTACCATTTTTACTTGCACACGCTACAAAATTCATTATGAATAAATTGCAAAAAGCTGAAACACTTGAGAATAAACTCATTCCGTTTTTCAGCTCTACCCAAATTGTATTTTTAAGTTTAGCAATAGTAGCGATGTTTGCATCACAAGGTAAATATTTACTACAAAATATGAATGTGGTTTTATTATTACTCATTCCTGTTCTATTGTTCTTCATCATTAATTTTGTACTAGGACAATTTATCGGTCGTATCATGCATTTATCTTATAAAGATACAGTAAGTTTAAGTTTAACAACATTAGCGAGAAACTCACCTGTTGCACTCGCTATTGCCGTAACAGCTTTTCCAGACGAACCACTTATCGCTCTTGCGTTAGTTATTGGACCATTAATAGAACTACCAGTACTTGCTTGTGTGTCACAAGTGTTATTACTTATTAAGAAAAAAAAGCAATATACATAATAAAAAAACGTCCTACTTTGGGACGTTTTTTTATTTTCGAGAACTTATAGAAGTAACGATAATTATCGGCTCTAAGGATTTTATACGTGATAGAAAATTAGCTTGTCGTTACATTTACAATGTCTTTCTAATTAAACATTATAGGAAAAGTAAATATAACGAAAGCTGCCCAAAGTCCGTAAATTGGTAAATACTTCGTAACGGCATCTTGGATAGCTGTTGGTCCTGATTTGTTTTGCAAGAAACGCATATAGGAAAACATAATCCAAATTAAATTTGCCCAGATCAGTATGTTTACCCCTAAAACAGCAAGTCTATTAGGTGTAATCCCGTAAGAAGAAAGTCTGAATATGATGGCTGACAAAGCCACAGTGTCAATAATAAGCGCAAGAACAATTAAGGCAAAATTTATATAATCTGAAATGTTCTTTTTCTCATCTGAGTCACTCTCAACAATAGAAAATATGGTAACAGCCAATACGCCAAGGAGTATTCCGTTGAAGGCCATTAAGAAATTGCGGTCCAAGAAAGGATTTTTCCCGACCCATATAACCGTTATAAGATAGATTAGTAACGTAATCAGGACGAGAGGACTAAAAATTTTAGATATGTATGGTGTAATATTTTTAGCAAGTTTAAGATTCATTGATACTAAATATGCAGCCACAATAGCGAGAGCAGCAGCACCAAATAAAACAACATTACTAAAATAGAATTCTCCTATATCCAAGTCAACAAAGCTAAATAAACGCATGGTGAATACTGCTAGAATCATTCCGCTAACTGCCATGCTGGCGTAGAGAAGGGCATATTCCAAATTAAATTTAATATAAGCTAATCTTGTATTACCTTTTGAATATTCATTTCCTGTAAACGCAAGCCCTACCAAGACCCATAAGAATATAGGAAGATGTAAATAAGCAAGGATAATACTGTCTTTATAATTTAATGGCAACGTATTAAGATATATCCCAGAAATTAGGAACAATGCTATAAGGGAATAAATAATACTTTTTTTCGGCGTATTATTGTAAATAAAATAAGCGACAATAAAGGGAATTACACCAAAAGCCAGGTTAATTGGAGCAATTGCTTCTTGTTCGACAAAGTAGAAAATGATTCTGGTGCTTATCCCAGCCAGAATAGCTAACATACCCATGAATAAGAAACCTTTTTGAAACAGCGATATTTTTTCTTTATTTGCCGTCTCCTTGAAATGCAATCTTTCGTACCAAGCAGCTAGTACCTGAGAATCAGGTTTTTCATCCCATGCTTGTGAGAATGACTTTTTAAAAACTTTCGGGTCTTTTCTATACATTCTCTCCAACTCATGAGGGTTATCCATATTTTCAATAATCAAATTGCTAATGTCCATATTTATACCTCCTCTAATTAAAAAACAACATTGTTATCTTTTCCATAAAAAGCACCACACTTATTTATTCTGATTTCGATTTTATTATAAATCTTATCGTTTTACAATAATTTTTTATTATTTTAGGAGATATTTTTATTGTGTAATTTTACAAAAACCAGTGTAAGTAATTTTATTTTTTATTGACATGAGTAAATTAATAATTTCTTAAGAATCTATTAAGAAATAAGTGAGTTTTAGGAAATAGAATAAATTTGTGAGAAGAGAATTCATGCTTCAAACAGATGCTCTTAGAACATGTCAAAAAACTAATAAATGAATCAATTTCATAATTGTTTCTTTTCCTCAGTTGAAATGACAGAATTTTAGAAGTATGTTTTGAAAATACTAAGCGGTTTGATTCATTTCTTTCATTTTTTGATTGATTCGATCTACAGCCAATTTCGAGGCATTATAAACAAGCATCACAAGATCGAAATGGATTTTCACTTACTTTCCTGTTCGATATCGGCCATTTTTTAACTGAAAGAATTCTTTTAAGTATGCATTTACTCGTTCGACAGCGCCGCTCTAATTATAGAGCTTTTTCCACGCTTCTGATTCACGGGCCTAGGGCGTTGTATTTTCGGATATCCGTTTCCATTTTGATTTTATAGACCTTTTGACATAGAGAATCATAAGCAAGTAGACAGGTTTTACATTCATTTGGTTTCGTGTATTTCAAGGTTGGATATTTGTCATCAAAGCTGTCATATTGATACGAATGTTTCCGAAAGTGGGAGCAAAGTGTTCATCAAACCCAAGAAACTCTCCTTCGTTTCGCTTGTTATAGGCAATGATTTCTTTAGCTTTCACACGATAAAGTTGTGTATAAATTGCTTCATAATCGTAGCCCGCATCCAATGTACCATATTGAATCGTCAATGACGAAAGCCATTCTTGAAAGCCCTTTAATAAAGGAATCGCGGCTTTTCCATCGTTTAAACTTGAGGATTATGAAATTGATTCAAATAAATATTTTAGGAGGTTTTTATGAAAAAAATGACTACTACAATTCCTACGTCTACTATATTATCGACTAATTTTACAGAAAATACTTATGTAGCTTCAGACACAGAAGTTTCCTTTACAAGTCCCTACAATATTAATCCAATAGTCAAATGGTTAGAAGAGCATGCAAAGCCTTTAAAAACAACTAATCCAACTGCATCTCTTAATGATTTAAAACCACTGAAGGATATGGTAGGATCAGCTTCAATCGTGGGTTTAGGTGAAACTACGCATGGGGCTCATGAAGTTTTTACAATGAAACATCGCATTGTTCATTATTTAGTATCTGAAAAAGGCTTTACCAACTTAGTTTTAGAAGAGGGGTGGGACAGAGCTTTAAAACTTGATCGTTATGTTCTTACTGGTAAAGGGAACCCAAACCAATATCTATCACCTGAATTTAAAACGAAAGAGATAGTAGATCTTATTAATTGGATAAAAGAATATAATACTGATCCAAAACATAAATCCAAAGTGCGTGTCATTGGGATGGATATACAATCAGTAAGCAAAAATATTTATAATAATATAACAGAATATGTACGCAGAAACAATCCAAAGCTTTTGCCTAGTTTAGAAGAGAAGATAAAAGACCTTATTCCTGTAACAAAGGATATTAATATCTTTAGCGGCCTTACGAAAGAAAATAAAGAAAAATATATTTCAGATGCTAAACAAATCAATGCTTTATTAGAACAAAATAAAAATACTCTAAATGGAAATTCCAAAGAGTTTGCATGGATAAAACAAACTGCCCGTATTATCGAGCAGTTTACTACAATGGCAGCATCATTTCCTGATAACCCATCGGAGTTTTTTTTGAAACATGATATTGCAATGTATGAAAATGTGAAGTGGACAGAAGAACACCTAGGAAAAACAATTGTATGGGCACATAATGGACACGTTTCGAAAACAAATATGATACCTTTTATATACCCTAAAGTAGCAGGGCAACATTTAGCAGAACATTATAGAAAACGGTATGTATCTATTGGAACCTCTGTTTTTGAAGGCCAATATAATGTTTATAATAGTAACCGTGAATTTGGTCCATATGGAATATTAAAATCAGATGATCCAAACAGCTATAACTATACCTTTGGACAAGTAAAAAATGACCAATTTCTACTTGATTTACGTAAAGAAAACGGAATAACAAATACTTGGTTAAACGAAAAACATCCAATTTTTTCCGGAATAACTACCGAAGGCCCTGACATACCGAAAACTGTTGATATATCATTAGGTAAATCGTTTGACATACTTGTTCAAATTCAAAAAGTGAGTCCATCTCAACTAAATCATTAAATCTTTAATAATGTGGCTCACAAGGTATAGTATCGATGGTAGTGTGAGTGACAATCAAGTCATTTAAAACATACTAGCGTTGTTTAAAAATGTCAGTCACGTTATTTCATTAAGGGGTCACTTAATGGAATAACAGTTACAAAGATAATCAAACATTTTTATAAAAAATGATTCAGTTGAATATATTAAAAATGTGTTTTAATCAATCTTTTTTCAAAACACACTTTTCTATTTGCTCTTTTATCATCGTTTATAGAGTTAGTTTAATTAAACTTTATTTCAGGGCTACATCAAAAAAGCATCCCCTTCTAGCAAGGCGACTGAAAAAGTGAAAGCTTTGAAAAAATATCATATATCTTTTCAATATATCTAAAAAGAAAAAGAGGTAACCGCCTGTATATAGTAGATGGTTACCTTCTTTTTCTTATGAAGTGGACTTTTTCAGTGCCCTCCTTCTAACTAAGGAGTTTTTTATCCGCAAAAGTTCATTTTTTCGAATAATCGAATCTTTTATGTTAATAGGAAATTGTATTGTACAAGAAAATACATTTTTTTCAGGAATATAAATATTAATATCTTATATCCCCTTATCCATCATTCATAGAGGAAAAATAATCTGATAATCCTATTTCATTTTTTAAATCTAAATATATTAACTCTAATTGTTCCATAGCAGAATTTGCACATACACTTATATAATATTCTTCATTTATTTTTGATGATGTAACAAATACCTCTTTTGATTCTTTTTCATACAACGTTTTAACAAAATTCTCATTTTCAGATATCGGTACACTAAATGATTCTAACGGAATTACCATACCTAACCCCTTATATTTTATATAACTCTCTTTCGCTGTCCAAATCCTAAAAAACTCCATCTCAAGAACCTTTGAATCCAATTTTGTTAAATATTCTTTTTCTTCCTTACTAAAATAGCTAGCAATATTTAAGAAATCCAAAGATTCTATTTTTTCAACATCTACACCTATTTCAGATTCTGCAATACCTATAAATACCCATTCTCCTGAATGAGAAATGTTAAAACAATACCCAACATGATTTACTATTTTTTTCTTACCAAATTCATCTTCCTCTAATTTTATATCTTCTATATTGGCATTTACTTTTTTTGCGATAAAATATTTCACAAGGAAATTTCCTAATATTGTCCTCTGTCTATCCTCATACTTTCTCATTTCATCCACTTTTACCTTTATAAAATCATCCATAACAGAATATAACCTTTGGTAATTTGCTTTGTTCATATTTAATATATTTGCTAAATAAAGTTCTAACATGTTTTATAAACCTTTCATTAATTATATTCTTACTCAAAAGTTTTACGTATATATCATTCTTCAAAAATTAAGATCATACCATCTCCTCAAAGTGCAAAGAGAATAGTATGACCTTAAATTCATGTTACTAACCATGATAGATGATAAAATACATTCTACTATGTTATAAAAATAATAGAATCCCTCTACTTCAATTTAATAAACTCAGCAATCATCTATTTAGCGGTCTCATATTATCATTTTTTAATGTTTAATTACTACTTTTTCAAATTGCTCACTTTCAACTTTCTTATTTAGTAAGTCTTCCAATTGATTTAATTCATTTTGAATGACTTCTTCTATATCTCCTGAACAACCACTAAAAATTGGATACGACAAGATTAAATAATTAGAATAGCTATTTACAAAAACTTCTGTACTCTTATTATAATCATCATTTTTTAGTATCTCTTGCATCTCCTCATACTCAATACTAAACCCACCTTGATAATTGATTGAAAGAACTGATGCCATCATATTTCTCATCTCGACTGTGCTGTAGTTTAATAGTTCAACTAAACTATAATGGTTTTCTTTTTTTACATTTTGAATTTCATTAACCTTTTGTTGCCAGTCTAGCAACTCATTCTCTTTAGATCCCTCAATTAGCAATGGTAACCAATCTAAAAACTCTCCAAGTGTATTACTATAATCATTTGTCATATATCTTCTATCTTCTTGTAAAATAAGTATTGGTAAAGGTTCAGTATGGATATTTGTTAATTTATTTTCTCTAGCAAGTATGTTCAAAATATACGCGAATAGTGACCAAGGTTTGTCGTTATAAAGCTTTTCTGTAGCCGAACCCATTTTAAATAATGAAACAACTGACTTTTCTAACACATTATTTATATTACGCTTTACATACTCATCCGTTTTCTCTTTAAATTTTTCTAAGTTCGATAAGTTATGGGTTTCCGCATATATTTTACTAGTTGTTACTTCATCTACATATTGTTTATACGTTTCATTTGTTTTTACATATTTTGCTTTTAAATTCAAAATGTCTATAATTTTCTCTTTAAAAATCTGATTACTTGCCTTATCCCAAATACTATGATGAATAATCACATAAATGCAATATTCTCTTTCGGTCTTTTGTGTAATTACAATATTGCTTAACATATTATTTTCAGTTAATATACTTGTACTCATTTTTCTCCGCATTCCATGAATTAAATCATATACTGCAGTAATATAAGTAGAAGTAGCATATCTTAGATCAAAGTAATTTGGCTTCCAAAACGTATTGTAACCATGTTCACAAATAATATATCTATCCGCTATTTTTTGATAAGTACTTCTTAAAATAGATTGTTCTTGAACAACTTTTTCTATAGCAGCTATAACGCTGTCTTTATCATAATCCCCTTCTATTATAATCTTTTCCTCTATCATAGTATTCGGTGTTGATAAAAACAATTCTTGCATGATTGAAGGTGTATATCCCTCTATAACTTCACCCATTTCACCATCTTTAGTAATTTTCGGTAACGATATATTATTTGTATTCTCTAACTCACTGCACAAGCTTATAAATTGTTCCTCCTCCATATTCCCTGAAACTAATGGATACTTATTCATATCAACGATATAATCTGGAACCTGTAAAAATGATAATTTATTGATTATTTCCCCCTTAATCTCGCCTCTCTTTTCACTACTTAAATCTGTCACAAACAGAACTGAGTGCTCTTTTTTCTCAACAGTTATAGATTTCAATATACTGTCTAATCCAAATTCTTCCCATATTACTTGAGTGATAGCTTCATCTCTGTTTAAATGACTTCTAGTATTTTCTATATACTTTTCATTCTTTCTCTTTTCAATACAGTGCTCAATAATAACTAACAATTGTTTTTTAAACTCATCATTCAATGCTTGCATAAATTTTTCACTATAATTTGAGCCATTATAAATTATAACCATTCGAAGTTTTTTATTAGTTACAGCTCCATTTATAGAAAGACCAGTACTAAATTCATTCTCTATTGCAATCTCTTCACCACGTGGTATATCACTCATATTAAAATAATCTGATCCACTTTCTTGATCTAATTCTCCTAAGTAATTAAAGGTAATATCAGGCTTAACATTTTCCAAAACATTTTCTCCCAATGCCTTTAACACTCCATATCCTAGACCTTTGTTTGGAATTGAGCTTAATGCCTCTTTTGTTTTTTGTATATCATTTGTAATAGAATCTCCTATCCCTGTTACAGCTACTGGATATACACTTGTAAACCAACCAACCGTTCGATCAATCACTATATCCTGATCTAGCATTTCTCTTCCATGTCCTTCAAGATTCAATGCCACAGTTTCTTTACCATCCAATTTATTTACAGCCCTACATACCGCTGTTAAAAGTAAATCATTAATTTCAGTATTGTAGGCTCTCCCTGCTTGGTACAGTAAATAACTTGTCTCGGATTCTGATAAATGCATCACTAATTCTCTAGGTAAATATTTCTCTCCTAATTGATTTGTAGGTAACTTACTTTCCTTAACTAACCTCTCGACTTTTTGCCAATATGGTATCTCTTTTTTTAGCGATTCACTTTCTCTATATTTATTTAAAGCCTCACTCCAAAGTTTGAACGACATAGTTTTTCTAGGAAGAATTACCTCATTTCCTTGTTTAGAAAGAGTATACCCTTTATTCAAGTCTTCAATAATAATTCTCCATGATACTCCGTCTACTACCAAATGATGTATAGAAATTAGCAAGTAATCTTTTTCTTTTGTTCGGAATAATACAACTTTAACTAAAGGTCCTTCAGAAATTTCAAAGCTGGCCTGTATACTATTAGAACTATTATTAATTTTCTCATATAACTCCTCTTTATTTTGAATATGAGAATAATCATAGGAGTGATAATCATACAATGCACTTTCTTTTATCGACTGAACAACCTGTTCTCCACTTCTAAATACAGTCCTTAATGTATCATGATGCTCTACAATAGCAGTAATTGCTTTATTAAGATGTTCTTCATTTACTCTTTCACTGCTTTCCAACATAAATGATTGGTTAAAATGATTTGGCTTTTCTAATTGACTATTAAAGAAATCAATTTGGATTGGCGTTAATGCTGCAACTCCCGTTACTTCACTTTGATCAATTATTATGTTTCTCGCTTTACTTATACCTAGACATATTTTACGAATAGTTTTATTTTGCAAAATATTACGAACATCCGTTCCGCGCCCGTTCTCACGTAGCTTTGAAACAATTCTAATCGCCTTAATTGAGTCTCCTCCTAATTCAAAGAAACTATCATCGATTCCTATACGTTCAATACCAAGAATTTCCTCAAATACTCTTGCTACACATAATTCAATTTCATCTCTTGGACCAACATAATGATTCGAATTATCAAAATCAGGAATAGGCAATTCCTTTTTATTCACTTTCCTATTTTGTGTCATCGGTAAAGCGCTTAGTTGCATAATATATGTTGGAACCATATATTGTGGAAGAGTTTTTCCTAATTGATTCTTAATTTCTTCGGTTATGATTTTTTGTTTACTAACTACATAACCACATAAATATTTGTCATTATTCTTTTCTATTAAAGTAACAGCTACATCTTGAATATAAGGTATCTCTCTAAGTTTACTTTCAATTTCCCCAAGTTCAATTCTAAACCCTCTAATTTTAACTTGTTCATCAATTCTTCCTAAATATTCTATATTCCCATCTTCAAGCCAGCGTGCCAAATCCCCTGTACGATAGATTTTTTCTTCAGGAACCAGTGGATTTACAACAAATTTTTCAGCTGTTAATTCCGCTTTATTTAAATATCCCCTTGCTACACCGGCACCCCCGACACATAATTCTCCTGGAATACCAATTCCACATAAATTATGTCCATTTAAGATATGAACTGTTGTGTTAGATATCGGCTTCCCAATTGGAGTTTTTTCTAATAACTCTTCTGAACAAATAGGATAATGTGTTGTAAATGTCGTATTTTCAGTCGGCCCATACACATTTGAAAGTTTTAATTTTTTATTGCTCTTAACTAATTTTTTAACATGTTCTTCTGATGTAGTTTCTCCACCAAAGAGCAACTGATCTAACGAATCAAAAATTGTACAATCTGTAATAACTAATTGATTAAATAAAGCAGTTGTAATAAACATCGTGTTAATTCGATGTTTATCTAACATTTGTTTTAATGCTTCTACATCCATTAATACATCTTGTTCAACAAGGTATAATCTTCCACCGTTTAATAAAGAACCCCAAATTTCAAATGTGGATGCATCAAAAGCTAATGATCCCGTTTGTAGAATCCCCACATCATGGAAATTAACATAATTTGTATTTTTAACCAACCGAATTACATTTCTATGTTCTACCATAACTCCTTTAGGTTCACCTGTAGTCCCTGAAGTATAGATCAAATATGCTAAGTCAGTTGTTTGATTCATGACTGTAGGATTTTCGCAAGACATATCATAAATATCTTCTTGTTTTAAATTAAGTACAGTTAAAGAACCATCAAGCGGCTCTGGTAAATTCTCAACTTCCGTAAGAAGCACTTTTGCACGACTATCTCTAAGCATATAACGAGTTCTATCTATAGGTTGTTTCGGATCAATTGGTAGATAAGCTCCACCTGCTTTTAATATTGCTAAAATCCCTATTATAGTTTCAATTTTACGTGTAGCCCATATCCCTACAAAATCATTTGGTTGTACTTGTAACTTTTGAAGCTGGTGTGCTAATTGATTTGATCTTTTATTCAAATAACCAAACGTATATTCAAGACCATTAGAAATAACAGCTACTTTTTCAGGTGTCTTTTCAACCTGTTTTTCAAAGAGCTCAACAATTGTACTCTCACCAGGAAATTCAGTTGTCGTTATATTAAATTCTTCAAGTACTTTTTTATACTCAGAATAACCCATTAATGGAATATCATAAATATTTCTTTTTGGATTTTCCACTGCATTTTTTAATAACTCGGAATAGTGTAATCCCATTCGTTCTATTGTTGATTGTTTAAATAAGTCTGTACAATATTCCCATAACAGCTCATAGCCACTTTCAATTTCTGTCATACTAACTGTCAAGTCAAATTTAGATATTTCACTTTCTGATTCAATTTGCTCTAATTTAGTATTTCCTAATTTCAAATGACTTTCCTCATTATTTTGCAATGCAAACATAACATCAAATAAAGGATTTCTTGAAATATCTCTCTCTAAATCTAAATTCTCAATTAATTCTTCAAATGGATATTCCTGATTATCATACGCTTTCAAACATTTCTCTTTTAACTGCTCTATTAATTGTAGATAAGTAAGATTTGGCTGCATATCTCCTTTAATCGCTAATGTATTGACAAACATTCCAAGCATATTTTGTGTTTCAGGGTGGGTTCTTCCAGCGATAGGTGTTCCAACAATAATCTCTTCTGTTCTAGCATATCGACTAAGCAATAACATAAATGTTGATAATAAAACCATATATTCTGTAGCCCCAGTTTCCTTACTTATCAACTTTACTGCTTCTCTTGTACTACTACTCAATTTCGTTTTAATAGAGTTACCTTTAAAACTTTGTTTTTGTGGCCTTGGATAGTCTGTTTGTAAATTTAGCAATGGCAATTCACCAGAAAATTCATCTAACCAATATTTCTTTTGCTCTTTCATAACATTAGAATTTTGCCATACACTATAGTCTTTGTACTGTACTTTTAATTCCGGCAAATCCTCGCCATTATATATTTTCGAAAATTCTTCAAACCACACACCAATTGAACCACCATCACAAATAATATGATGAATATCTAACATTAATATCGATTCATTTTCTGAAATTCCTACTACTTGCACTCTCATTAATGGAGCTTTATTTAAATCGAACGGTCGCACAAAATCCTTATAGATCTTATCAATATTTAACTTATTCCCTTTTCTGTATCCAACAGAAAGTTCAACATTGTCTTCAATTATTTGGACTGGTTGTCCATTCTTCATAGTAAAATGTGTTCTTAATACTTCTTGGCGCTTAATCAGAGCATTGACCGTTTGCTGCAACTTCTCCAAATCAAGACTACCTTGTACTCTCATCATTCCCGGCATATTGTATGTGGTATTCTCACCTTGGATTTGATCAATAGCATATAATCTTTTTTGAGCTGAGCTCATTTCATAACTTGGTTTTTTAGGCTGTTTTTCAATAGGCTTATACTTTTCTAAATCGGTAGATTGCTGTAATTTCTGAGAAATTCTACGCACGGTCTTCTCTTCCATCACATCTCTCAATGGAATTCTAGTCCCTAATTTTTGCTCTATTTTGTTTACTAATCTAGTTGCTCTTAATGAATGTCCTCCTAATCTAAAGAAACTATCATCAATGCCAACCTGTTCAATTCCTAAAATTTCTTGAAATGCTTCTGCAATAACTAACTCAATTTTGTTTCTAGGTGAAATGTATTGCTCTGTCCCTTTATGTTCTGGCATTGGTAAAGCTCTTCTATCTAACTTTCCATTCCTAGTTATAGGTAATTTTTCAAGTTGAACAATATATGTCGGAATCATATATTCTGGTAGACTACCTTTTAAATAATTCAATATATCTCTGGATTCTATTCCATCATCGTAGCAAACATACGCACATAAATACTTTTCATGTTTCTCTTCATTTACAATCACCGACACATCACGAATACCTTCTATTTTTCTTATAGTATTCTCTATTTCACCAAGTTCAATTCGGAAACCTCTAATTTTAACCTGTTCATCTATTCTTCCCAGATATTCCAAATTACCATCTTCTAACCATCTTACCAAATCACCGGTTTTATATATAATTTCACTTGAATTATATGGATTATTAATAAATTTTTCTTTCATCAACTCTGGTCTGTTTAAATATCCTTTTGATAATCCATCTCCACCAACACATAGTTCTCCAGGCATTCCAATGCCACATATTTTATTATTGTCTAAAACATAAACCTGCGTATTAGATATCGGCTTTCCAATTGGAATGTTGCCTCCATCAAAATCATTACTTATTGGATAACAAGCTGTAAATGTTGTATTTTCAGTTGGGCCATAACCATTACATAATTTAATTTTCTTATTTCGAGCAATCAATTGTCGAACATGTTCTGCTGATGCCGCTTCTCCACCAAATAGAACTTGGTCTAACGAATCGAAAATCTTATAATTAGAACTAATTAAATGATTAAATAGAGTAGTTGTAAACCACATCGTATTTATTGCAAATTCAGATATCATTTGTTGCAGTAGCTTAGGATTCATTACTACTTCATCATCAACTAAATAGAGACTACCTCCATTTAACAAAGCTCCCCAAATTTCAAACGTAGATGCGTCAAAAGCAAGGGATCCCGTCTGTAAGATTCGAACATTTTCAAAATCCACATAATCCGCATTTCTCACTAAACGATTTATATTTCGATGTTCTACCATTACCCCTTTAGGAGTTCCTGTAGTACCAGATGTATAAATTAAATACGCTAAATCCCTAGATGTATTTACTATATTTAAATTTGACGATAATTCATCTTTAAGTGCTGCTTTCTGTAAACTAATTTTTTCTAAAGATAAATTATTAAACAATGAAGCATTTATATCAGTTGCTAAAATGAATTGTGCATCACTATCTTTAAGAATGTATTTTACTCTTTCAATTGGTTGTTTCGGATCTATCGGTAAATAAGCACCACCCGCTTTTAATATACCTAAAATTCCAATAATAGTTTCTATTTTTCTTTCAGCCATAATTGCAACAAATTGGTTTTGTTCCATTCCGAGCTTTTTGAGCTTTCTTGCCACTTGATTCGCTCGTTCATTCAAATAACGATAAGTAATTCTTTGATCTTCTGAACCAATAGCAATTTCATTAGGAATTTTTTGTACTTGCTCTTCAAATAGTTCGACAACTGTTTTATTGTCAGGATACTCTGTCTTAGTTGAATTGAATCCATTCAACACCAATATTTTTTCTTCCTCATTTAATAATTCAATGTTATTTACCTTTATCTCTGGATTCTCTATAACACTTTTCAGAATCAAAGATAATCTATTAAGAATTCTTTTCACTTCATGTATTCCAAATAACTCAGTATCAAAGATCATGCCTAAATTTAATACTTCCGTTTGATTTACACTTAAAGTCAAAGCATAATTCGTTTGCTCTCTTCCGTCTACCATCATTAAATTCAATCTCGTATTTAAATTACGCTCTTCTGAATGATAATTTTCAAATGCAATCATAGTTTGAATTAAATCATTACCTAATATGCTACAATTTTGTATCTCTGCTAATGAACTATAGTCATATTGTGAGGTTTGTAAAGCTTGTTCTTGTAAGGTTGATACTATGCTTGAAAAGCTATCGTCTTCTTGATTTTTCACTCTCACAGGTACCATATTAATAAAGAGACCTACCATTTCTTCAATTCCATTTAAATTAACGTTTCTTCCTGATACTACTTTCCCAAAAATTACATCCTGTGTGTTGTTATATCTCTGTAAAATTATTCCCCATGCAGTTTCTATTACAGTATTAACAGTAACCCCAAGCTTATTACTCATTTTCTCTAGCTTTTGAGTTTCTTCTTTAGATAAACTTATTTCAATTCTTTGAACTTCTTCGCTAGCTTCTTCATTCTTTCTATTGCCTATCGGCTTTATACCTGCCGGTTCTTCATAATCTTCTAAAAGCCTTGTCCAATATTTAAGAGCTATTTCCTTATCTTTATTTTGTGTTAATCGGATATAATCTTCGTAACTAGATGTTTTTTGAATAGACTCTTTCAAATCACTCTTTGTTTTTTTCATGTATAACTGTTCATAAAACCAAATCAAATCATTCATTAATATGGATAGACACCATCCATCCATAATGATATGGTGAAAACTTATAATCAGTCGATAATCTTCCTCATCTAATTTAACTAAAATTACTCGAAGGAAGCTTTCTTTTTCAAAGTCAAAACCTCTTCTCACATCCATTTCCCTTATTTTACCTAATTCTACTTGCCTATTTTCTATTTCTGTTAAATCAATTTGTGTAAATTCAATTTCTTTATCTTTTAATAGCACTTGTCTAGGGTCACTTACATCTTTGAAAACTATATTTGTTCGTAAAACTTCATGTTTTGCTACAAGTAACTCAAAAGATTCTTTCAAAATCTTTTCATTTATAGCGATATTGGACTGGAATACAGTCTGAACTACATAACTTGTTGAATCTTCATTGTGTAATTTATGATATAGCATTCCTTCTTGCATTTGTGTCATAGGATAAATTCTCTCTATATCATATCCTTGCTCTTGAAGCTTATTCTTCACTAAAGCAAATTCATTATCACTCCAATTCAATTCTCCAAAATCGGATGCTGTATGTTCACATTGCTCAACCATAATACAATGCTCTATAACTTCTATTAGCTCTTTTTCAAAGCTTTCTTTCATTAACTCCATATTTTCAGTATTAAATTTTGATTTATCATAACTTATTATCATGTGGAATACATTATTAGAAATTGCTCCATTAAAGGAGATTGGTGTCCCAAGATCATTATCGTCTGAAACATTCTTTCCACACGGTAAATCACTCATTACAAAATTCCCATGGCTATTTTCTTGAACAAATTCTCCAAGATAATTAAAAGTAATATCTGGTGTAACACCTTCTATGACACTTTCTCCCAACCTTTTTAATACACCATATCCCATTCCACGATTAGGTACTTTTCGCAATGTTTCTTTTGTATTCCGAATATCCTCTCGAATACTTTTACCAATATCACTTATTGCAACAGGGTATACACTAGTAAACCACCCTACGGTCCTGTCAATTTCTGAAACACCCTCTATCGTTTCTCTTCCATGCCCCTCCATATTGACAGCTACTGTACTTTTTCCTGTTACGTTATTTACCGCTCTAGATAAAGCTGTTAGTAATAAATCATTAATCTCTGTATTATAAGCCTTACTAACTTTATATAACATTTTATTTGTTAATTCTTGTGTTAAAGCTAGCTCTATATGCTCCATGTTAAATTTATCTTCGTTTGATATTTTTTCTATTAAACTCTCTTTTACTTTCTCTTCAATTTGTTTCCAATAAGGAATTTCTTTCTTTAAAATATGGCTATTACGATATTCTCGCAATAAATTACTCCACTCTTTATATGACATTGTCTTTGATGGTAATGTAGGAGTACCATCTTTACTATTGTACCCTATATTTATATCCTCTATAAGAATTCTCCACGATACGCCGTCTACTACTAAATGATGGGCACAAAGAAACAAATAATCATTTTTCTCAGTTTTAATTACTGCTGCTTTTAATAACGGTCCCTTTTCTAAATCCATACTCATTTGAAGCTTATTTACTTGATCATTAATTCTTGAATATACGTCTTCCATTCCTCTGATTTCCAATAAATCAATGTATTGTAATTCATATAATTCACTATCTGTAATGGTTTTTATTTTTTGCTTTCCATCTTGAAATACTGCTCTTAACATATCATGGTGCTTAACAATTGTAGCTAGTGTATTTTCAATTTTCTTTCGATCAATTCTTTGTTTACTTTCTAGCATAATTGATTGATTAAAATGTTCAGGATGAGCTAGATTGCTATGGAAGAAATCCATTTGAATCGGTGTTAGCTCTATATCACCAACGACTTCTTGTTGATCTACCACTTTTATTTCCGCTTTATTTACTCTCGTACTAATATTACGTATAGTTCTATTTTGCATAATTGTTCGAACATTTATTTCGTATCCATATTCTCGTAATCTAGATACTATACGAATTGCCTTAATCGAATCACCACCCAATTCAAAGAAACTATCATCAATACCTACACGCTCTGTTCCTAAAATTTCTTGAAATACCTTAGCGATATCTAGCTCTATCTCATCTCTTGGAGGAACATAACTTTCGGAACTTGTAATATTAGGTTCAGGCAATCCTTTTTTATCAATTTTCCCACTTCTTGTTACTGGTAATCGTTCTAACTGCGTAATGAATGCTGGAATCATATATTCAGGCAAGTTCTCGCCTAACTTCTTCTTAATGTTAGCGACATCTATATTTTGGGTAGTTATTACATATCCACATAAATATTTATCACCATTGTTTTCTTTAATTATAACAACGGCATCACTGATT